>NZ_DAISHJ010000023.1:0-57991 GCF_036822615.1 Aggregatilinea sp.
CGCTGCGCGAGGCGCGCCGTCGTGCCCAGATCCACGTTGAAGGTGTGCAGGTCGCGGTTGTTGATTCCGATCACCCGCGCGCCGATGTGCAGCGCGCGATCCAGCTCCGCCTCGTCGTGCACCTCGACCAGCGCGGTCAGGTCCAGCGACCGCACCAGCGCGTACAGATCCGCCAACTGAGCATCATCCAGCGCCGCCACGATCAGCAGCACCGCGTCCGCGCCAGCCGCCCGCGCCTCGTAGACCTGATAAAAGTCCAGCACGAAGTCCTTGCGCAGCACGGGCACATCCACCGCCGCCCGCACCGCGCGCAGGTCGTCCAGGCTGCCCTGAAAAAAGCGCGCGTCCGTCAGCACGGAGATCGCCGCCGCGCCGTTGGCGGCGTAGGTCGTCGCCAGCGCCACGGGATCGAACGGCTCGACCAGAACCCCGCGCGAGGGCGAGGCGTGCTTGACCTCCGCGATCAGCGCGACCGTCTCGCGGCGCAGCGCCCCGGCAAAATCGCGCGGCGGATCAGTGCGCTCTGCCGCGTCGATCATGGCCGCCAGCGGCGTGATCTGCTGCCGCGCGGCGACTTCCTGTGCGGTGTTGTCGAGGATCTTGTCTAGCACGGTTTGCGTGCGGATAAATCTGGCCTGTCCCATGCTCAATTCCGTTCCATTACTGCACGACCGCAAACTTCTGGCTGCACGCGATCAGCGCATCCAGCTTGGCGAGCGCCGCGCCGCTGTCGATGATCTCCGCCGCCTGCGCGATGCCCGCCGCGATGTCCGGCGCGACGCCGCCCGCGACCAGTGCCGCGCCCGCGTTGAGCAGCACCACGTCACGCTTGGCGCTGTCCACCTCGCCGCTGAGGATGCCGCGCAGGATCGCCGCGTTGGTGGCCGGGTCACCGCCAAGCAGATCGGAGATGTGCGCCGGGTCCAGATTGTACGCGGTCGGGTCGAGATCGTACGTCTCGACCGCGCCGTCGTGGAAGTGGCTGACGCGGTTGGGGCCGGTCGTGGTCAGCTCGTCCAGGCCGCCGTAGCCGGACACGACCATCGCGGACACCGAACCCAACTCGCCCAGCACGTGTGCCAGAAAGTCGGTCAGGTCCGGCGTGAAGACGCCCATGAGCTGCCGCTGCGCGCCTGCCGGATTGGTCAGCGGGCCCAGGATGTTGAAGATCGTGCGCACGCCCATCTGCTTGCGCGGCCCGACGGCGTACTTCATCGCGGGGTGCAGCTTGGGCGCAAACAGGAAGCCGATCCCGACCTCGTCCACGCACTGCCCGACCTGCTCCGGCGTCAGATCCAGGTTGACGCCGAGCGCACCGAGCACGTCCGCGCTGCCGCACTTGCTCGTCGCGGCGCGGTTGCCGTGTTTGGCGACCTTCAGCCCTGCGCCCGCCGCCACGAACGCGACGGTCGTGCTGATGTTGAACGTGCCGGACTTGTCGCCGCCGGTGCCGCAGGTGTCGATCAGGTCGCCGCCCGCGCCGATCGGCACGCGGATCGCGTTGGCGCGCATCGCTCGCGCGCTGCCCACGATTTCTTCCTGCGTTTCGCCCTTCATGCGCAGGCCCATCAAATACGCGCCGATCTGCGCCTCGCTCGCTTCCCCGGCCATGATCTGGTTCATCACGTCTTCGGCGTCTTCCGTTTGCAGGTGGCCGAACCGGCTGATGATCTCAATTGCGCGCTGAATGTCCATCGTCTCTTGCCCTGTCATGATGCCCTTCTTTGTGTGCCGTGATTCTAATCGCCGTGGTTTTCCCGTAGGGGCAATTCATGAATTGCCCCTACCCAAATCAGTCCAGGCCCTGTCCTACAGCCGGTTCTCCAGGAAATTTTGCAGCAGGCGCGGGCCGAATTTCGTCAGAATGCTCTCCGGGTGGAACTGCACGCCCACCACCGGATGCTCCTTGTGCCGCAGCGCCATGACCTCGCCCGCCTCGGTGAAGGCCGTGATCACCAGCGAATCCGGCAGTGGCTCCTGCACGATCAGGCTGTGGTAGCGCGTCGCGTCGAAGGGGTTCGGCACGCCCGTAAACAGCGGCGTGCTGCGGTGGTACACCGGGCTGACCTTGCCGTGCATCAGGCGCGGGGCGCGCGTCACGACGCCGCCGTACGCCTGCCCGATGCACTGGTGGCCCAGGCACACGCCCAACACCGGCGTGTGCGACCCCATCTCGCGGATCACGTCGAGCGAGATGCCGCCGTCGTCCGGCGTGCCCGGCCCCGGCGAGATCACGATGTGCGAGGGCCGCATGGCTTTGATGTCCTCGACGGTGGCCTGGTCGTTGCGCACGACGCACAGGTCCGCGCCCAGTTCGCCCATCACCTGCACGAGGTTGTACGTAAAGCTGTCGTAGTTATCGACGACGACGATCATGGCTGTACCTTCTCCTGCTGCTGCATCTGCTGCTTGGTGTACGTATCTGCCTTACGCCGCATCCGGTTCCACACACCTGTGAAGCCCATCGCCTTGCGCATGACGGCAAGAGTCTGCTGTGTTTCGGCACGGACGCGTTCCGTGCCGTCGAGCAGGATCGCTTCGATCCGCCCGGACTGGTCGTACTGGACCCGCCGCTCGCGCATCGGGTCCAGCAGCGCGTTGATCGCTGCCGCGAGCGCTTCTTTCACTTCCACGTCCCCGACCTTGCCCGCACGGTAGCGCGCCTTGAGCGCCTCCACCGCCGCGCGATCCGGGTTGAACGCGTCGTGATAGATGAACACCGGGTTGCCCTCGACCGTGCCGGGGATGTCGGCCCGCACGCGGTTGGGATCGGTGTACATGCGCATCACCTTATGCTCGACCGTGCGCGCGTCGTCACTGAGGAAGATCGCGTTGTCGAGGCTCTTGCTCATCTTGGCCTGCCCATCCGTGCCGACCAGCGTGGCGACTTCGCCCAATTCACCTTCGGGCACGGGGAAGACATCGCCGTACAGGCTGTTGAAGCGCCGCGCGATCTCGCGCGTGACCTCGACGTGCGCGATGTTGTCCTTGCCGACCGGCACGAGATGCGACCGCACGCACAGGATGTCCGCCGCCTGCAAGACCGGGTAGCCGAGCAGCCCGTGCGGCATCTCGATGTTGGCCGCGCGCGCCATGTCCTTCAGGCTGGGGATGCGTTCCAGCCGCGAGACGGTCACCAGATTTTGCAGCAGCGTCTGCATCTCGTGGATCTCGTGCACGCCGGACTGCAGGTAAAACGTGACCTGTTCCGGCTCGATGCCCGCCGCGATCGCGTCCAGCACGAGCTGCCGCGCGTTGGCGTCCACCTGCGCGATGTCTTCCGGCGCATGTTTGGTGGTCAGCATGTGCAGGTCCGCGACGATGAAATAGCTCTCGTAGGCGTGCTGGTACTTCACGCGGTTCTTGAGCGTGCCGATGTAGTGGCCCAGGTGCAGCCGCCCCGTGGGACGGTCGCCGGTGAGAAGGCGTTTGCGTTCTGCCATCGGTCCGATCTCCCGTGCGCGGCGCTAAGCCAGCCCGTCTTCTGCGTTGGTGACGGCCACCGCCACCGCGCGCGCCTTGTTGACCGTCTCGTCGTATTCGCGCGCCGGGTCGCTGTCCGCGACGATGCCCGCGCCCGACTGGAAATACACCGTGTCGCCCTGCATGACCATCGTGCGGATCGTGATGCAGGTGTCCATCGAGCCGTCGAAGCTGAAGTAGCCCACCGCGCCGCCGTACGGTCCGCGCCGCGTACCTTCCAATTCCTCGATGATCTCCATCGCGCGGACCTTCGGCGCGCCGCTGAGCGTCCCGGCGGGGAAGGTCGCGCGCAGCAGGTCGAACGCGCTCATCCCCTGGCGGATCTGCCCCTGCACCTGGCTGACGATGTGCATCACGTGCGAGTAGCGCTCGACGTACATCATCGCCGGGACGCGCACCGTGCCGTAGTCGCAGACGCGGCCCAGGTCGTTGCGGCCCAGATCGACCAGCATGACGTGCTCCGCGCGCTCTTTTTCGTCCGCGAGCAGTTCGGCTTCCAGCGCGTCGTCCTCCGCCTCGGACTTGCCGCGCGGACGCGTGCCCGCGATGGGCCGTGCCGTGGCGATGCCGTCCTCCAGCCGGACCATCATTTCCGGCGACGCGCCGATCACGCTCAGGTCGTCATCGTAGCGCAGGAAGAACATGTAGGGCGAGGGGTTGAGCGCCCGCAGCGCGCGATAAATGGTGAACGGCTCCGCCGTGGTGCGGCGGCTGAAGCGCTGCGACAGCACGATCTGGAAGGCGTCGCCCGCCGCGATGTATTCCTTCGCGGCGCGCACGTTGGCCTCGTACTGTTCGCGCGTCATGTTGGAATGCAGCGTGCTGTCCGCCTCGGTGCTGGATTCCCGATCGGGCAGGAAGGGCAGCGGCTGTGCCAGCGCCTCGATGATGCCATCGATGCGGGCCAGCGCGTCGTCGTAGGCCGCGTCGGGATCGCCCGTGTTGTGCGCGTTCGCCAGCACGATCAACTGGTGGCGCGCGTGGTCGAAGATCACCAGCGTATCGGCCAGCATGAACGCCGCGTCGGGCAGGTGCAGCTCGTCCGTCGCCGTGGCGGGCAGGCGCTCGAAGTAGCGCACCATGTCGTAGCTCGCGTAGCCGACCGCGCCGCCGATGAAACGCGGCAGCCCGTCGATGCGCACCGGCTGGACGCGCTCGAACTCGCGCTCGACCACGTGCAGCGGATCTTCGCCGGGCAGCAGGTCGCGCGTGGACGTGTCGCCGTGGCGCGTCACCGTCACGCGGTTGTCCTGCACGGTGACCATGCCCTTGGGCCGGACGCCCATAAACGAATAGCGCCCGATCTGCTCGCCGCCCTCGACGCTTTCCAGCAGGAACGACGGTCCGCCCCCCTGCGCCAGCTTGAGGTACACGGACACGGGCGTTTCCAGGTCGGCCAGCAGCGTGCGGTAGACGGGCACGAGGTCGCCCTGGTCGAACAAGCGGCGGGCCGTCTCGCGGTCGGGGGTCGCGCGGACGCGGGTGAGTTCGGGGTTGGGTGAAATGGCCATTTTCGGTCGCCTCCGGTCGGTGACAGGATCAAAAATCCCCCTCTGCGTTCAAGGACGAGAGGGGGAATCCCGTGGTGCCACCTTGGTTAAGCGACTGTGCCCTAGAAACAAAAAATCCACGGTGATCGCGGATTGTTTCGTCAGGAAGCCAGCTTCACTTTGCAGAGTACGGACGCTCGCGCATCGATACCCGTCCCCGTGATAACGGTGGGGCCTCCGGTGCCGTCTACTGGGGAACGCCCGTTTGACGGTACGGCTCCCTGGACCATTCCACGCCCGCGCTAGGACCGCCTTCACAGCACCCGGCGGCTCTCTGACCTTCGCTTCGGCGTGTACTTTTCCAGATCAACGCCTGTGGGATGTTCAGTTGATAGCGCAAACAATAGCACGAAACGGCGGGGGCTGTCAAGAAGTAGCCTTAATAGATATATATGCGGTCACCTTGTGCCATATAGCTCCTTGAAAAGAGAGTCTATCACTTGAACTAGTTCAAGTAGTTTGGTAGTGTCAATGTCTTTGACATCCACTAACTTTACGGCTTCATTCATTACCTCGGCCTTTTGGTAGATGATATCTTTATGAGACTCGGCTAGCCATGCCTCTAACTGCTTTGTGAATGCTCTATCTGGAATACTCTTCTTTTGACGATCTTCAGACTTTGCCTGATCCTGTACCCAAACTTCAAAGGCCGTTAAATCAATGCTATTTTCCTTAGTAATCTTCTTTAGCGATTGAAAATAAATTCCTCTGGGAAGGATTTCCTCAAACTCTGTTTGGGTTAAGTAGATAATCGGTATTTGATCATACTTCTTTTTTACCTTCTCTACTTTGTTAGGGTTGTTTTTATCCCCATCAAGGAAAATTACCGGATTACACTGATTTGAAATGGCAATTCCAGCAATATATGCGTAACTATCTCCACCACCATCACAATACGAAATCAGGGGTGCAGTATGGGCCAAGCCTTCAAACCCTTTTACACCTTCCTCATATAAACGCTACAACAAATAAGGAATACATAGTTTTTCCGTTATACCTTCTACGATTACGGTAATCGGAGCATAGAGAAGTGAATCAGATGGCCAGATCCCTAGGCTATTCCGAATATTCAAATAATTATCGTGTATGGGACGATTATTAATTCGTGTAACTGCATACTGTGCGAAACTATCATTGGAACCCGTTCGCTCCAGTAATCGAAGCGTCCTTGGGCGAATCGGATTGATCATGCTCGGAGAATGCGTAGCATAAATAATTTGGATCGATTCGGAAAGGGCTAATCCCTCTAAAAATCTCCTTAACTCATGTTGAGCATCAGCATGAAGTCCGTTCTCCGGTTCATCAAGAAGTAGTACGCACTCCTGGTCTTTTGGTATCTCTAAGAGTTGTGAAACAACACTCAAAACTTTACGGACGCCAGCTCCTCGAAAGCTAAGTGGTGTACTTGTAAAATATATATCTTCCAAATCGACATACAAGAGACTTTCCTTAAGCCGGAAATGAACTGTCATATCCATTTCCAAGGGCAAAATACGGGACAAATGTTGCGATATCGCCCTACCGGCTTGCCGTAATATAATTCCCTGTACAGACTCACTACTAGAATTGAGTTTTAGAATAGCATCAGCCCCAAAGGCTCGACGTATAAATATCTCTTCTACTGGATTAGGATTAAATAAATCGATCGCATTGCCAATTTCATACACTGACGAATATGTGATGGCGCGAGGCATATGAGAAAACTTCTTAGAAGCAGAAGCTATTACACCTCGATCTCTTCTATGGGACGCAATCCTACTAGAGTAAAGCTCAGGGGCCAATGTAAACTCTATGGATATCTCATCGCCTACCTGTGCGCTTTCAACAAATCGACTGGTTTTCTTAGTTAGAACAGCAGTTACAGTACAGTTTAAATTTGGGTTTTCGTTCCAAATCTTAGTTCCCATATGAACATGAAAAAGATTTGCATCTTGCTCACTAATTGGTTTACTCGTACAAAGTAATTGAATAGCATGTAATATAAATGATTTTCCAACATCATTTCGACCAGTTAAAACTGTAACGTCTGGTTCAATATCTAAAATCGTAGCTTCTGGAAAAGGGCCTAAGCCATTGAACTCGATGCTCTTGAAAAACATGTGAGTTACCTCAAGGGTGAAATCTCATATTATCACAGAGAATTGTGATGTGATTATATTACATAGTTGCAGTATACAAAAGATAAAATTTTCTCTGTATAAAAATAATCGAGGTTTGTCACCCACCCGCTAAGCGCACCTTACAGGTTTTCGATCTTCACAGTATCTTCACACCCATAGAGGCCCCAAATATGCTATGCTCAGCGCCCAACGACTAGTTTGGGAGCATAGTAGGTATCATCATGATCATCCTCGCCGGACTTCTCCTCATGACTGTTGGGTTATCCCGTATTTACATGAAAAATCTGTGGTGGTTTGACGCCATGGTCTTGCAGCGCGCGCTGGGCAACACCATCGAGCGCACCGAGGCATGGGATCGCGTACAGGATCGCCTGGGGCTGTTTTTCATCGCCTGCGGCGTGTTCCTGCTGATTTATAACGCGTTCCTGGGCATGCTCTAGCGACGTCTCGCTAGGCAGTGGGTTCGGCGTTTGCGGCGGGCGGCAGCATGCGCGCGCCAAACGCCGGGATGCGCCCCAATCCCAGATAGCCGGCAGCGGCGATCAGGCACACCACCGCGCCGCCGAACCACGTCGCGGCAGGGGCGATCGATTCGCTCAGCCAGCCGCCCGCCAGCGGCCCAATCCCCGATCCGATGCGGAACGATAGGCTGAACGCGCCCATGTAGCGCGCCCGCATATCGACCGGGGCGAGGTTGGCGGTGACGGTCGTCGCGGTGGGCACGATCACCATTTCCCCGAACGTCAGCACGGACATTCCCAACACGAAGCCCGCCACGTCTCGGCTAAGGGCGAAGATCCCCGTTCCGGCGGCGTACAGCAGCGCGCCCAACATCAGCATGAGCAGCGGCGCGTGGCGGTCGGTCTGGCGCGTCACGGCGTACTGGAACACGACGATCAGCACGGCGTTCACGACGATGATCCAGCCGTAGACTTCCTCGTTGATCGCGTAATTTTCCTTGACGTAGACGCCCAGCAGCATGAACACCATCGAGTTGGCGATCTGCACCAGGATGTAGAAGCCCCACATGCTCAGGAAGACGCGGTCGCGCAGCAGCGGCCCGTAGCCGAGCGAGGGCACGCGCACCCCGGACGCAGACGGCGCGCCGTGCTCCGGCAGCGTCTCGCGCAGCATCATCAGCACGAACACCGCCAGCACGACTTGAATCGTCGCCGCGATAATGTACGTCAGCGTATAGCCGACCGAGATCAGCAGGCCGCCCAGCGCAGGACCCAGCGCAATGCCCAGGTTGTCGCCCATGCGCAGCAGCGCGAAAACCTCCGCGCGGTGGGCGGAATCGACCATATCCGCGACCATCGCAAAGCTGCCGATGCGGAAGACACTGTTCACCACGCCGTACAGCGGGACGAGGATCGCCCACTGCCAGAGCGTGCTTGCGCCGCTCATCGCCAGCAGATTCAGGCCGCTCGCCACCAGCCCGATCACCATCGCGTTCCGACGTCCGAAGCGGTCCATCAGCGGGCTGATGATCATCGTGCCTGCCAGCCCCGCGACCGATTGCAGCGTGAACAGCGAGGTGACGGTCGTCAGCGGGACGTCGAGCTGCTCGCGGATGTAGATGGTGAGGAACGGCCAGATCAGGCTCAGGCTCAAGCTGCCCAGGAACGTGCCCCCGGCCAACAGCCACATCTGCGCCGAGAATCGCCCGGCGCGCAAAGTGCGCTTCACACGCGGCCTCTTTCATAGGTGCAAAGTTGCGCAACTGGTGAACCCGGTCCATTGTAGCGCAGCGGACGGATCGCGTATAGGTCCGCGTGGGACCATGTGAGCGGGAAATCGCTATTTTCGCAAGAGCATGGTTTGGTAGGGGCGTATAGCGATACGCCCCTACAGCGACATACGGAGCTGGGCGGTGGCACAAAAAAGGGCGGGTTGCGCCCCGCCCTTACAAACCGTTCAGAAATCGTGTCGCTATACCAATTGCAGCGATTCGGCGCGGGCCTGCTTCATCTGCATCTCGCGCACGTGGCACGCGCACAGGTGATTCACGCCGAGATCCACCAACTGCGGCTCGGCGGTCGAGCACACGTCGATGGCCTCGCGGCAGCGCGTATGGAAACGGCAGCCGGAGGGCGGATTCAGTGGGCTGGGCGGATCGCCTTGCAGGATGATGCGTTCGCGTTTGGCCTTCGGGTCCGCCACGGGGATCGCAGACATCAGCGCCTGGGTGTAGGGGTGCTGCGGACTGCCGAACAACTGCTCGCGGCTGCTGATCTCCACGATCTTGCCGAGGTACATCACCGCGACACGGTTGCACAGGTGCTCCACCACGCTGAGGTCATGTGCGATGAACAGCAGCGTCAGATCGAGTTCTTCCTGAAGGTCTTTGAGCAGATTCAGCACCTGCGACTGGATCGAGACGTCCAGCGCGGAGACCGGCTCGTCGCACACGATGAACTTGGGGTTGAGCACCAGCGCCCGCGCGATGCCGATGCGCTGCCGCTGCCCGCCGGAAAATTCGTGCGGGAAGCGCCGCATGTGCGCTTCCGTCAGGCCGACCATTTCCAGCGCCTTGAGCACGCGCTCGCGGCGTTCGCCAGCGTCGTGCACGCCGTGCACGCGCAGCCCCTCGCCCACGATGTCGCCCACCTTCGAGCGCGGATCGAGCGACGAGTATGGGTCCTGGAACACGAGCTGCATGTCGGCGCGATAGGGCTTCATCTCGGCATGACTCAACTTGAAGATGTCCGTGCCGTCGAACATGACCGATCCCTCGGTCGCTTCGATCAGGCGCAGGATCGCGCGGCCCGCCGTGGTCTTGCCGCAGCCGGATTCGCCCACCAGCC
Organism: Aggregatilinea sp.; assembly: GCF_036822615.1. Taxonomy (NCBI): domain Bacteria; kingdom Bacillati; phylum Chloroflexota; class Anaerolineae; order Aggregatilineales; family Aggregatilineaceae; genus Aggregatilinea; species Aggregatilinea sp. The sequence continues at coordinate 9,961 of NZ_DAISHJ010000023.1, forward strand.
CCAAAATCTCGCCTCGCTTCACGTCGAGGTCGATGCCGTCCACGGCCTTGACCAGACCGACGGTGCGCTTAAGCAGGCTGCTTTTGACGGGGAAATGGACCTTCAATCCCCGGACTTCCAACAGGTTCTGAGGCTCGCTCATGCGTTGTCCTCGCCTCCGTCTTCATACAGCCAGCACCGGACGAAGTGCCCAGGCCGGGCCTCGATCATGTGCGGCTCCTCGACCTCGCAGCGCGTCAGACCGTGCTCCACGCGGGCGCGACAGCGCGGCGCGAAGCGGCAGCCCGGCGGCATATCGATCAGGTTCGGCACGTTGCCGGGGATCACATCCAGCCGCTCCTTGATCTGGCCCATCACCGGGATGGAGGCGATCAGCCCCTGGGTGTAGGGGTGCAGCGGCTCGTCGAACAGCGGCTCGGTCGCCGCCTCTTCGACGGCGGTCCCAGCGTACATCACCGTCACGATGTCGGCCATTTCCGCCACGACGCCCATGTCGTGCGTGATCAGCATCACGGCCATGCCGTGCTCGTCGCGCAGGCGGCGGATCAGGTCCAGCACCTGCGCCTGGATCGTCACGTCGAGCGCGGTCGTCGGCTCGTCCGCGATGAGCAGATCCGGCGCAAGCGCCATGCCCATCGCAATCATGACGCGCTGCGCCATGCCGCCCGACATTTCGTGCGGGTAGTTGCTCACGCGCCGCTCAGGGTCGGGGATGCCGACCTCGCGCAGCAGCTCGACTGCGCGCAGCTCATTGGCTTTGCGCTTGGCGACGTGGTGCACCTTGAGCACCTCCACAAGCTGCGTGCCTACCCGGAACACCGGGTTCAGCGACGATTTCGGCTCCTGGAAGATCATGCTGATCTGCTCGCCGCGCACTTTGGTCATTTCCTGTGCGGACTTCTCGAGCAGGTCTTCGCCCTTGAAGCACACTTCGCCGGAAACGATCCGGCCCGGCTTATCGACCAGCCGCAGGATCGAGAGGGCGGTCATGCTCTTGCCGCAGCCAGATTCGCCTACGATGCCGCGAATCTCGCCGCGCTGCACGGCGAAGCTCACCCCGTCCACGGCCTTGACCGTGCCCTCGCGGGTGAAGAAGTAGGTGCGGAGATCCCGGACCTCCAACAACGGAGGCTCGGAGGAAGTATCCTTATGGGTGTTACCGTTCTGCTTGTCGCTCATGCTGTTCCCATACACTCAAAACGTACTTAGCGGTCCAGGCGCGGGTCGAGCGCGTCCCGCAGGCCATCGCCCAGCAGGTTGAACGCCAGAACCGTGATCATGATGGCGATACCGGGATAAAACACCAGATGCGGCGCGGTGAAAATCTGGTTGCGTTCCGCGCCGAGCATTGCGCCCCACTCCGGTGTGGGCGGCTGCGCGCCCAGGCCCAGGAACGACAGCGCCGCCGCGTCGAGGATGGCCGTGCCGATGCCCAGCGTCGCCTGCACGATCAACGGCGCGAGCGCGTTGGGCAGAATACGCCGGAACAGGATGCGGATCGGCGCGACGCCCAACACACGGTCGGCCATCACGTAGTCCTCTTCCTTGACGGCCAGCACGCCCGACCGTGCCACACGCGCATAGGCGGGGATGGATACGATCGAGATCGCCAGCAGCGCGTTGATCAGACCGGGGCCAAGCACCGTCACCACCGCGATCGCCAGGATCAACGAGGGGAAGGCCAGAACCACGTCCATGATGCGCATGATGATATTATCGGCCCAGCCGCCCAGGTATCCGGCCACGGAGCCCGTGAATACGCCGATGATCACGGCGAAGGTCACGGTCGTGATGCCGACTAGCAGCGACAGACGCGCACCGTAGACCACACGGCTGAACTGATCGCGCACGTTGCCATCGATGCCCATCAGGTACTGCTTATCGCTCGTTTTTACCGCCGAAAGCTGGTTGCCATCGGTGACCAGCACCGCGCCGCCCGTGCTTTCCCATACGGCTTTCTGCACCGGTTCTTCGCGGTCGAAGTCGAGCACCTGCTCGCCGTTGGACGCATCCCAGACGCGGATCTGGTGCTCGCCCTGGGTCATGATGCGGGTAGCGAGGGGGCTGCTGGCAATCGACACAACCGGCTCCCCGTGCGACAGTTCCAACAGCAGATCGCCCGTGCGGGCGTTCCAGACCAGGGCCGTGTCGCTGTTGGCGGCCATCACGCGGCTGATCCCGCGCGAGAGGTCTTCGCCCCACGCCCCGTGAGTCAGGTCGCCGTCATACTCGATCACGCGATCTTCGGTGTACGAGTTGGCGTTCCAGATGTGCAGCGTGTTTCCGCTCGTGGTCAGGATGCTGGTGCTGGCTTTGTTGAACACGGCGCTGGTGACCGGCGCGTCGTGCTCGAATGTCGCCACTTCCGTGCCGGTGAAGGCGTTCCACAGCTTGACGGTGCTGCCGCTGGCGGTCATGACCATCGTGCCGTTGGCGTTCCACGCCGCCGCGATGCGCTCGCCGTCCAGCTCGATGGCCGCGATCTCGTACCACGACAGCGTGTCCCACAGGCGCACAGTATGCGCGTCCGCGCTGAGGAAGCGCGTGCCATCCGCATTCCAGGCCACGTAGTCCGCGCCGCCCTCGTGGGTTAGCGTGCGGCTCAGGGAGCGGCTGGTCAGATCCCACACGGCAATATCGCCGTTATCCATCGCGGCCAGGATCTTCTGGTCGTTGGGACTCCAGCTTACCGCCGTGACGGGATGATCGAGGTCGAACGATGCCACCGACTTGCCGTTATCGGTGCTCCAGATCTCGACATGCGTGCCGCTGGCCGCCAGCATCATGGCGTTGGTCGCGCTGAGCGCGCTCACGTCGATGGGCGCGTCCATGCTCACCCGCACAAGCTCGTCCCCGGCGGTAGGGCAGCCGAAGAGGTGAATGCACGGGGACATGCGCTTGACGACGCCTTCTTCGGGCGTATCGAGCAGCACCGCCAGCGGATCGTGCGTGGCGATCACGGGCGCAAAAATGGCGACGACGATCAAGAAGGTCAGGATCGTCAGGCCCACGATGGCCGACGGTTTGCGCAGCAGCCGTTCGAGCGTTTCGCGCCACAGGCTTTTGGATGGGCGCGACACCACCACGACATCGGCAGGCACAAGTTCTGCATTGGGTGGTACAGGGTCTGTTCGTTGCATGATGGTCTTACTCGAGTCGAATGCGAGGATCGAGATACGCGTAGAGCGTGTCTACGACCAGGTTGATAAACACAAAGATGACCGCGATGATCAGCGTGAACGCCTGCACCACGGTGTAATCGCGGCCCGTGATAGCGTCGTATAACACGCGCCCCACGCCGGACAGCCCGAAGATCGTTTCGGTGAGCACCGCGCCACTCAGCAGCGAGCCAAGTGACAGGCCGATGATGGTCACCACCGGCAGCATCGCGTTGCGCAGCCCGTGACGCAGCACCACGCCGACCTCGTGCACACCCTTCGCACGCGCTGTGCGCACGTAGTTGAGGCCCAGCACTTCGAGCAGGCTGGAGCGCGTCATGCGCGCGATCAGCGACATCGGGATCGTGCCCAGCGCCACGGCAGGCAGGATCATGTGCTGAAGCGCATCCCCAAAGGCATGCCAGTCACCGACCAGCAGCGCGTTGAGCGTGTTGATGTTGGCGATGAAACCCGGCACGGTGAACGCGGACGTATCCGACACGTGGATGCCCCACGCCTGATAAAACGGCTCGATAGCTAACCCCGCGCTTAGACGACCGCTGGGCGGCAGCCACAGCGGACTGTCTTTGAGCACCACGCCAAACAGGTACGACAGCATCAACCCCAACCAGAACACGGGCATCGAGACGCCGACGTTCGCGCCGATCATCGTGCCGACGTCGATGGCGGAGTTATGATAGTAGGCTGAGATAACACCCGACGGAACGCCTACCAGGATCGCGAACATCATCGCGTAAAACGTCAGCTCGACCGTGACCGGCAGCCGCTCGACGAGCAGCTCGTTCACGGGGCGGCCAAACTTGATCGAATCGCCCAGATCACCGTGCAGCACGTCGCGGATATAGATGCGAAACTGCTCGGGAATAGGGTCGTTCAGGCCATAACGCTCGTTGAACGCGTCACAGATTTGTGGTGTTGCGCGCTCGCCTAACGCCGACCGGCACGGATCGCCGGGCAGCAGCCGCGCCAGGCTGAATGTGACGAAAAGAATGCCCAACAAGACCGGGATTGAAAGGGCCAGGCGTCGGGCCAGATAACCTACCATGCGTGCCTCGATCGTCTACAAACGGCGAACTGAAAAAAGGAATAAGATCGGGGATGCTGCGCGTAGAGGACGTGCCTGTCGCCCAACAGCCCGGCAGTGGATGCGCCTGTTACCGTTTTTAGCTGCCAGTGATAGTGGTTCGTTTCCGGTCCCGCAACGGAGGCTGAAGCGATCGCTAAGGGCCAGCAACCTAACACCTAAAAACGTACTAAAGCGTACAAACCTGCCCGTATAAAAATGGTTCTATCAATCCCAATAAGTACTCTTTTAGGCCGCAAAACGTTCAGTGCAGGCTCAAAAATCGTTCCGGATCGCGGCAAACCACCCCGGCATAACATCGGGGGGCACTGTGACAGCGCCCCCCAGTTGGAACGGTCAAGCCAAACCGGTATTACTCGGCAGCCGGAGCGTTCAGGTACGCACCGAACAGCGCGTTGAAGTACGCGAAGTCGCCCACGCGGCCCACGTGCAGCGGGCTGGAAGCGTCCCACTGAACGATGTAGGACTCAACCACGTCGTTCGCATCGAGCGTCGAACCATCGTGGAAGGTCACGCCTTCGCGCAGGTGGAAGGTCCACTCGGTCGCGTCTTCGTTGCCTTCGTAGCTGACGGCCAGCGCCGGTTCAACAGCCGTGCCGCCAACCTGGTAGGACAGCAGCGCTTCGTTGATCTGCTCGCAAGCACGCAGCGATTCGCCGTCGGTCTCATCTGCGCAGTACAGGCCGATAGGCTCTGCGTTCTGCATCCAGACCAGCTGATCGCCATCCGGGTTTTCCATCACGCCGAAGTATTCGTTGCCCAGCGGGCTGGCGTGCGCGCCAGTGATGGCCGCGCGGAAGGCCGTCGCGGACGCACCATGCGCGACCGGGATCATCGGGACGAGGTCCTTGATCGCCTGATTCGCGGTGACGTACAGGGCCAGACGGGCCTGCGGGTCGCTCAGCTGACCGGCTTCGGCAAGCGGTGCGGTGATTTCGGGGAACAGGTCACCGAACTGCGGGGTCGCGCCGGAACCGAAGTGGTAGTCCAGGAAGTTCGTCGCGTCAGGATAGTCGGCGTTCCATCCCAACAGGTAGAAGGGCAGTTCGCCCGCGTTCGCTGCGTCGATGAACGCACCGGATTCCATCACGTTGATGTTCACGGTGATGCCGAGGTTCTCAGCAAGCTGGGCCTGCAGGTCTTCCGCCACGCGGCCCGGCTCGGGCAGGTACGGGCGAACGACGTCACGGTAGGACAGCTCAAGCTCGAACCCATCCGGGTAACCGGCGTCGGCCAACAGCGCGCGCGCCGCTTCAGGATCGAAGTTGTACCAGGAGACTTCGGGCGTGTAACCGAAGATCGCGGGCGGCATGAACTGGGTCGCCACGATCGAGCCTGCCGGGTAGAAGTTGTCCACAATACGCTGGCGGTCGATGCCCATCGCAAGGGCCTGACGCACGCGCACGTCGGTGAACGGTTCCATCGTGTTGTTGAAGCCGATGTAGAAGACGTTCAGCGGAGGACGGTCATAGAGTGCCAGATCGGAATTTTCACGAATGGTGGCGAAGTCATCGGGGCTGGGGTTGTCGATGCCGTCCACCGTGCCCGCCTGAAGTTCGTTCAAGCGCGCCGCGCCTTCGGAGTTCCAACGGAAGACCAGGGTAGCTTCCTTCGCAGGCTCGCCCCAGTAGCCATCGTACGCCTTCAGGGTCAGACTGTCGCCACGGGTCCAGGTGTCGAGCATGTAGGGGCCGGTCCCGATCGGATGATCGATCAGGTCGCCACTGCCGCCGGTCTGCTCCAGGTAATCGGAGCTGTTGATCGGGAACGCGGAGAACGCGACTTTGGTCGGGAACGCCGGATCGGACGTGCACAGGGTAAATTTAACGGTCAGTTCATCAATCGCTTCAATCGACTTGAAGCCCGCGCCACCACCGGTGTAATCGCAGTTTTCGGCGGCCAGCGACATCGGCTCAAAGTCTTGCGCCTTGGTGGTCGCAGGGGCAACCACCGCGGAAACAACCATCACGATAACCAACAGGGCGAGGCTGGTATATCTAAATGTGCGTGACATCATAGGTCCCTTCTATCTCCTAGCTCTACGTGCAAATAAGCGCAGATTGCCAGATGAGAAACATCCTCCGCGATAGGCTCTCCTTTCGCCGCGTCGTACTTAAAGCGTAGCCGAGGTTTGAATAAGACAGAAGGTACAAAAAACCATATGTCTTAAAATACCGAATAGGTGAAGACTTAGCAAGATAAAGCCATGCCAATGGACTGTGTAGGGGAAATAGTAAAAATCTCGTGCACAGCACTCACCCAGCGACTATAGCGTGTGCCAACGTGTTCTATCTTGTTCATTATACACAAATTCACCGCTTAAACGGTGCACTACAGTCAAGTGAGCATTTTTCGGACTCTTTGTAATCCTGCGCGATTCTCCTGTACAATTAAGCTAGTAGAGATGGTAGTTTACGCAGACGTCAACCTCCGGCGTAACACTCAGTACCCCGGCAAGCTTCTCCGGCTAACTTCTATCCCTACATCACTCGTTATGCTTGGCATCAAAAGGAGTCTTCCAATGCCAGACCGTGTTACAGGTGTCGTCAAGTGGTTCAACGCCGATAAGGGGTACGGGTTTATCGCCCAGGACCATGGCCCAGATGTGTTCGTGCATCACAGCGCGATCCGCGCCGAGGGATTCCGCAGTTTGAACGAGGGTGATCGGGTCGAGTTCACAGTGACCCAGGGGCAGAAGGGGCCGCAAGCCAGCGACGTCATCCGCCTGAAGTAAATACGTACGCGCGCTGCCGGTAGAAAACAACGTCCAACAGGAGAAGCAGCGGCCAACGTTATTTCAGCCACGTATATAATTGAGACAAGCGGCGGTGCTCCCCACCCGCCGCTTTTTATTTGCCGTGTTACCCGTTCCGCCCTACTGCGGGTTCTGCGCGAACCACTCCAGCACGACGCCGATCTGGTCGATGTGGCGGTCGAAATCGTGATCCATGCTGTCGCGGCCAATGATCGCGTTGAAGTAGCTCAGCGCCAGCCCGTACCCGCCCGACTGTCCGCTGAGCGAGTGGTCGCCGCCGGGGATGGTGGTCAGCGTTACATCGCCGCCCGCCGCCAGGATCGCCTTATACAGCTTGCGCGACTGGTCCACCGACACCTGATCGTCCGCTTCGCCGTGCAGAATGAGCAGGGGCGTCTTGATCAACGACGGCCAATACATCGCCGAGCGCATCTCGTACCAGTCCCATGCCTCGCCGGGCGTTTTGCCGATCAGGGGCAGGTAGATCGTGTTTACCACGTCAGGGCGCTCTTTGGCCCAGGCGAACAGGTCCGCCACCCCGCCGATGGTCACCGCCGCCTGGATGTCGTCGCGCCAGTTGGTGCCTTCCCACTTGAGGGCCATATACGTCACCATGCCCCCGCGCGATCCGCCCATCATACCGATGCGGCCCGGATCGACGTTGGGCAGCGCCTGCAGCAGCGGGATCAGGGCCAGCACGTCGTTGACCTCGCCCCAGCCGAACTGCTCCGCGCCTTCGCTGCCGCCCACGCCGCGATACTGCGACGCGACCGCGACGTAGCCGCATTCGACCAGCGGCACGATCTCGCGGCCCACCAGCCTGCCGCCGCCCCAGACGCCGCCGTGATTGTAGATAATGGCGGGATAGCGCGTGTTGCCCTTCGGCCAGCCGATGAAGGCTTTGATGCGCAGGCCGTCGCTCCAATAGGTCAGGCGGTAATATTCGGCATTGTCCGACGCGTAAAACATTTCCATGCTCTCGATCGCGCCGTTGGGCGGCGTAGAGGGCGCGTCGTCCTGGGCGTGGGAGCGCGTCGCCGCGCCCAACAGCAGCGGCCCCACCAGCGCCGCGAGAAGTAGTGCACGTAACACCAATCGCATCCGTGTCGTCATAAAAGTCTCCCTACCGGGCCAGATAATCACACGTTCATGATAGTCACGAAGGGGATAATCGGGAAATGGGCCGTTGGTAGGGCGCGGACGGAAATGGGGAGAGGACAAAAAAACGGGCGGGTTGTAAACCCGCCCCTACCATATCATAAAACCGGCGGACGTTACCGCACGTACGCGGCGGGCTGGCCACCGTCCACGGTGATCATGCCGCCCGTGGTTTTGGCGCTGCGCGGCCCGGCGAAGAACAGGATCGCCTCCGCGATGTCGTCCGGCAGCACGGCGACCTTTAGCGTGTTGCGCTTGGCATAGAAGTCCTGAAGCTCATCCACACCGATGCCGTAGTTCTTCGCGCGGGCTTCCTTCCATTCGCTGTCCCAGATGCTGCTGCCCTGGATCACCGCGTCGGGCAGCACGCTGTTGACGCGGATACCGTGCTCGCCGCCCTCTTCCGCGAGGCAGCGCGCCAGATGGATCTCGGCGGCTTTCGCGGCGCTGTAGGCGCTGGCGCCCTTGCCTGCGACGATGCTGTTTTTGCTGGCGACGAAGACCAGCGATCCGCCGCGCCCCTGGGCCTTGAGCACGCGGAACGCTTCGCGCGCGACGAGGAAGTAGCCGGTGGCGAGAATGCTCTGGTTGCGGTTCCAGTCGGCCAGCGACGTCTCGGTGATCGGCGCGCCGCCCGCGATGCCCGCGTTGTTGATCACCACGTCCACGCCGCCGTACGCCAGCACCGCCTGCCGGAATGCTTCCACCACGGCGGCTTCGTCGGTGACGTTCATCGGCAGGAACAGGCCGCGCTTGTGGCCGTGCCTCTTGCTGATCTCGTCCGCGACCTGCCGCCCGGCCTCGGCGTTGATATCGGTAATGATGACGTGCGCGTCTTCCTTCGCCAGCCGCAGGGCCGTTGCGCGCCCGATCCCGCTCGCCGCGCCGGTGATCAGCACGACCTTGCCCGCCAGCTCGCGGGGCGGCGGCTTCAGGCGCAGCTTGTACAGCTCCAGCGGCCAGTACTCGATCGCAAACGCTTCGGAGGGCGTCAGACTGTTGAAGCCACCCACGGCCTCGCTGCCCGCAATCACGTCCACCGCGCGGTGATAGAGCTGGCGGCTGACATCGGCGTTCTGCGCGTCGCTGCCGGTGTTGATCATGCCCACGCCGGGCACGAGGATCACGCGCGGCGACGGGTCGTTGACGACGTCGCCGTCACTTTTGTTCGCCTCGAAGTATTCCGCGTAACCCTGCTTGTACTGCTCGATCTGATCCGGCAGTGAGGCGATCAGCGCGTCTACGCCCTCGGACGGATCCCACTGCACGAACAGCGGGCGCGGCTTGACGTGCACGAGGTGGTCGGGGCACGCCGCGCCGACCTGCGACACTTCGGGCGTGCGCTCGTAGCTGACGTAATCGAGCACTTTCGGATCGTCGTCAAAGGCCAGGATCGCGCTGCGGCGGTCGCTGACCGCGCCGCGAATGACCGGCATGATCTGAATCGCAATCTCGCGGCGCTGTTCGGCGTCCAGCGGGGCGACCTTCACCGCGCCGAAGACGCGCTTGCCGTTGGCCTTGTCCTTGATGTAGTCCTCAGCTTCCTGAATGACCGCGATGGTGTGATCGTAGGTGCTCTTGGACTCTTCGCCCCAGGTGACGAGGCCGTGTTTGCCCATCACCACGCACTCGATGTTCGGATTGTCGCGGACCTTGCCGCCGATCCACTTGCTCAGCGTGAAGCCGGGCCGGATGTACGGCACCCACGCCATGCGGTCGCCCCACAGATCGCGGGCAACGGCTTCGCCGTCCGGCGCGCAGGCGAGGCTGATCACCGCGTCGGGATGGGTGTGATCGACATGCTTGTGCGGCACGAACGCATGCAGCAGCGTCTCGATGCTCTGGCGCGGGCGGCCCGGCTCGAAGGCCGTAAAGCTGAGGTAGTCGATCATTTCCTCGTCGGTCATCGCTTCGCGGTCGAACAGGGGATAGATATCGGCCATGCGCAGCAGCGCGAACTGCCTTGCAACGATGGTCAGCACGTCCGATCCGCTGGCCTTGACGGCGAGCACTTCCGTTTCGCGGCTCATGTGATCGGGCAGCATCAGCTTGGAGGAGGTGTTGCCGCCGTAGATGTTGACCACCGCCCGGTCGCGGCCCAGTAAATTGGAGCGGTACACAAGGCCGTCGAGGTCGGGGAGTGCGGCGGCTTCCTGCGCGTTCCACAAATTTTGAGGCATCACATTCTCCTGTAGCAAAGGTTTAGTTTTAGGGAGTTGTTGGTTCCATGTGTTCACAAGATGAGTGACAGCAGGTGGGCCATCCCCCATTCCCTGGCCGCTTCCCTCACGCGCGCGGAGGGAAGCGCGACAAGCGGGGCGGACGCGGATCAACGAGTTCATCCGGCCACCGCAGAGACCTCACCCCCGGCCCCTCTCCAATCAAGTTGGAGAGGGGAGACAAACAAATATCCGGAGGGTTTGTAGGGGCGGGTTTGCAACCCGCCCTTTACGGTCCCAAACTTAAGCGTGAAAACGCATCGCTGGCGGTGCAGTCCCGCTTTTGCTTTGCTAACGGCTCACCGCGAATCACTAATCGCGCGGTTTAGGCCCAGCCGCTGCCCGACGAGCCGCGCGCGTCCGCGATCTTCTTTTCGTAGCCGCTGGCCTTCAGCGCCGCGAGCGGGTCGGGGTCGATGCCCTTCTCCTCGCGGATCTTCGCCAGCAGCGGGCGCACGTCCGTCTCGTAGGCTTCCATCATCAGGCGGTGCGCGCCGAGCACGTCACCCGCCGCCTGCGCTTCGGCCAGCTTGGCGCGGTTGACCAGCAGCGCCTTGGCATAGGCGGTCTGGCAGTTGATCACGCTAATGATCGCGCCTTCGATCTTGGCCTCGATGTTGTAGTTCTGGTCGAGCATGTAGGCCACGTTGGCGGCCTTGTCTTCGCCGCGCACCAACTCGTAGAAGATCTCGAACAGTTCGAGCGGGTTGACCGTGCCCACGATCAGGTCGTCGTCGGCGTACTTGCGCGAATTGAAGTGGAACCCGCCCAGGCGGCCTTCGTCCAACAGGAACATCACGATCTGCGCGATGTTGGTGCCCTGCGCGTGATGGCCAGTATCGACCAGCACTTCCGCCTTCGGACCCAGCTTGAGGCACATGGCGTACGACGTGCCCCAGTCGGGCAGGTCGGTGCTGTAGAAGGCCGGTTCGAAGAACTTGTACTCGACCAGCATCCGCTTGCCGTCGGGGATCTCCTTGTACAGCTCGGCCAGCCCATGCTCCAGGCGGTGCTTGCGCGAGCGCATGTCGTCCTGCCCGGCGTAGTTCGTGCCGTCGGCCAGCCACACGCTGAGCAGTGAGCCGTCCACGGCCTTCATGACTTCGATGCACTCCACGCCGTGCGCGATGGCTTCTTCCCGCGCGCCCGCGTCGGGGCTGCACAGCGAGCCGAGCTTGTACTGCGGCTCCTGGAACCAGTTGGGGTTCACCGCACCGATGCTGATGCCCTGGGTTTCGGCTTCCTGCTTGAGCGCGCTGTAGTCTTCGGTCTTGTCCCACGGAATGTGGATCGCAATCGACGGCGCGACGCCGGTCAGGTTGTTGACGAACGCGGCGTCCGCCACGCGCTCATGAATGTCGCGCGCCGCCCCCGGCCACGAAAAGACCTGGAAGCGCGTGCCCGCGTTGCCAAAGCTCCAGGACGGCAGTTCGATCTTCTGATCGTGCAGCTTCTGTTTCACCGCGCCCAGATCGATGCCCCGCGCGGCGATCTGATCGGCGAGCGCCTCGTAGTACTTGAGCATGTCAACCATCTTGTTTCCTCAATTTCTGATACGGCCTGTAGAAGCCATAAACGCACGTATAACGCAGCGATCCCGTAAGTTTATTTGAGTGGCGACTTTGAATGACCACGCAGGCAAAAATAAAAACAAACCATCATACGCGCTCAAAGAAGGAATAAGTAACGACCCCCCCACAGGGCGGCGGCCCCTCCCGCCGAACTCGACAGAAGGGGCCGCACCATACCTGGACGACTAGAAATCGAAGTCGTCGATGTTATCGGTCGTGAAGACGGTGGGCGGGCCAAGCAGGATTTCGCTGCCGTTGACTACGGGCAGCGTGCCCAGACGCCCGGCTTCAACTTCGGTCGCGCCCGGCAGCAGCGTGCCATCGACCACGGCGCGCATCACGTAGACCGTCGCGTAGCCGAGGTCAACGGGATTCCACAGTACGACCTTCGGCGCGCAGCCGTTCTTCACGAACGGGCGCATCTGGTTCGGCGTGGAGATGCCGATCACAACGGTGTCTTCGCAGACGCCCATCTGGCTCAGCGCGTCAGCGCCACCAGGAGCGGCCACACTGGACATAGCGAAGATGCCGTCCAGGTCGCTGCCGTACTTGTTGACGAGTTCCTGCGCGCGCTGGAAGGCCAACTGCTGGTCTTCTTCAGACGGCACGGTCTCGAGGTAGTTGAGGTCCGGATAGCACTTCTCGCTGTAGGCGAGCATCTCGGAGATCCAACGGTTCTGGTTGGGGGCCGTCAGCGAGCTGGTGATGATCGCCACGCTGCCATCCGCACCGACTTCTTCCACCATCGAATCGACGAGGGCCTTCGCCATCCCGTTGAAGGTCGCCTGATTCACGAACCACTCACGCGCATCCGGCTCGGAGTTCGCGTCGAAGCCGACCACGTGCACACCGGCTTCCAGCGCACGGCGCAGCGCGGGCGAGATCGCCACGGGGTCGTTCGAGGCAAACATGATGCCGTCGATGCCCTGGGTGACGTAGTTCTCGATGAACGTGATCTGGTCGTCCACGTTCGCTTCGGTCGGGGCGTCGGTGATGACTTCCACGTTGCCCAGCTCATCAGCCGCTTCGTTCATGCCTTTGGTCGTCGCCGCAAAGTAGGCGATACCGATCAGCTTCGGCAGGTCCAGCACGCGGATGGCTTGCCCGGCCTTGTCGGGCGCGTCAACCGGCTGGCCGCCGTCGTAGGTCATCGCTTCTTCTGCTATCGCGGTCGCTTCCGCGTCCATGGTGGCATCGGCAGCCATCTCGTCTTCGCCGGGGCATGCCAACGGATTGGTGGGGAGATCATCTTGAGCTTTAGCGGGAGCCGCGAACGCCAGAGGGCCTGCCACCAGGGTAAGCACAATCAGGGCGATAAGCGTTCTCTTCAACATGCGCATTCTCTCCTTGATGTAATCTCGTTAGTTTCGACTTGCTGATAAGATTCTTAGGTCACGCAAGTGCAGCGATTTTGCGGTTCGACATCACCTCCTTTGATAAATGCTGCACCCTACGCCCGCTGCAAACGCTTCTGAATGAAATTGTTCGCCAAAATAGCGAAGATCAGCACGACGCCGATCACAACGATCGTCGCGTCGCCCTTGACCCCGCTGAGGGAAAGTCCGTTTTTCAAAAGCTGGATCAGCACCAGACCGAGCATCGTGCCCGTGATGGTGCCCGTGCCACCCATGATGCTCGTGCCGCCCAGCACCACCGCCGCGATCACGTCCAGTTCCAGGCCCGTGCCAGAGTCGGCGCGGGTGGTGCTGACGCGCGAGGTGAAGATGAACGCCGCCAGCCCGGACATAAACCCGGCAAAGGTGTAAATGAACAACAGGTAGCGATCGACCGGGATGCCCGCGAAACGCGCGCCGGTGACGTTGTTGCCAATGGCGTACAGGCCGCGCCCGAACGGGGTGCGCGCCAGCAAGATGCCGGAAAAGATCGCGCCGACGATCAAAAACCAGATCTGCGTCGGCAGGCCCAAAAAGTCGCCCGCGCCAAAGCGGAAGAACCAGTCCGGGTAGCCGCGCGCCGACCTCGCTTGGCTGATGCCGTAGGCCAGCCCGCGATAGAGCGCGAGCGTCGCCAGCGTCATGATGATCGGTGGCACTTTGACGTAGACGATGAACAGGCCGTTGAGCAGGCCCGACAGCGTGCCGATGGCGATGCACGCCACGACCGCCACTTCCAGCGGCCAGCCCTGTTCCTGCCACAGCCAGCCAAGCATCACCGCGCTGAAGCCCAAAATGGACCCCACCGACAGGTCGATACCCCCGGTGATGATGATGTACGTCATGGGCAGCGCGATCAGTCCAACTTCGGTCAGCAGGCGGGCCTGATTGAGCAGGTTATCCGTCGTGAGGAAGTTATTGGACGTGATCGAAAGCACGATGACCGACACAATCATAATGGCGACCAGCACGCCTTCCTGCCGGAGGGCGAAATCGCGCAGTTGAAGCGCCAGCGTTGGGCGTTCCTGCTCTGCTTCACGCATACCCATAACTATTGTCTCCCGATGGCGGCCATCTGGCGGCGGCGGCGCACGATATCGACCAGGACGGTCAGCAAAATCATGATGCCCTGCACAGCCTGAAGCCAGTAGGCCGACACATTTACAAAGATCATGCCGGAGTTGATGGTACGGATGAGGATCGCGCCCATCAGCGCGCCGATGACGGTTCCGCTGCCGCCCAGGATGCTGACCCCGCCGACGACTGCCGCCGTGATGACGGTCAGCTCCAGGCCGGACGGCACGCTCGACTGGATGGTCGTGAACTGCGTGGTATACAGCACGGACGCGACACCGACCATCAGGCCATTGATCAGGAAGACCATCATCAGCACGCGCTGTTCGGACAGGCCGGACAGCCGCGCCGCTTCCTTGTTGCCGCCGATGGCGTAAATCGCGCGGCCCGCCGGGCTGTAGCGCATCCACAGCGCGGCCAGGATCACCAGCGCCACCATGAAGTAGATCGGCATGGGGATGCCAAGCGGCTGCTTTTGCGACAGGAAGAAGTCCTGCGGCAGGTCGTAAATCCACGCGCCGCCGGTCGCCAGGATCAGGCCGCCGCGCAGAATGCTCGCCATGCCCAACGTCACGACGATGGCCGGAATACGCAGGAACGCGACGAAGTAGCCGATCACGCCTTCGATCAGGATGCCGACGACGACCGGGGCCAGCCACGCGATCCAGACCGGGTAGCCGTGCACGGCAAGCTGGCCGGAGATGGTGCCCAGCACGCCGATCAGCGCGGCGATGGAGATGTCGATGTTGCCGGTAATGATCACCAGCGTCATGCCGATGGCCGCTACGGCGATATAAGCGCTGTTCGAGAGGATATTGAGCAGATTGCGCTCGGCCCCAAAGCGCGGGTTATAGCTGTAAATAAGCAGGCTGAGCACGACGATCAGCGCCGCCAGAATGAACTCCTGGCTGCCGATCACGCTCAAGGAGCTGCGCACCCGCTCGGTCAGGCCTGCCGCCGGGGATTCGATGCGTTTGGTCGTCGCGGTCATTTCGTTATGCCTTCTTGCTGCTCGATCGCCGGGATCGGAGGTACGATGGTCGCGCCGCCGTTCGTCGCGCTCATCATCGCGGTCGCTACCCTCTCCTGCGTCGCTTCCTCGCGGCTGAACTCCGCGACGACGTGACCTTCGCGCATGACGATAATGCGGTCGCTCATGCCCAAAATCTCCGGCATTTCGCTGGAAATCATCAGCACGGCCATGCCCTGCTGGGCCAGCTCGCTCATCAGGCGGTGGATTTCGGCCTTCGCGCCCACGTCGATGCCGCGCGTCGGCTCGTCCATGATCAGCACGCGCGGCTTGCTCGCCAGCCACTTGCTGACCACGACCTTCTGCTGGTTGCCGCCGGACAGTTTTTCGACCACCTGGGACGGGCTGTACGCGCGGATGTTGAGCTGGTCGATCATGCGCCGCGCCAGGCTGCGCTCCTCGGTGCGGTTGATGAACGGTCCCTGCGTCAGCGAGCGCAGGATCGCCAACGAAATGTTGTCGCGCACGGTCATCTGCTTGATCAGCCCCTGCGTGCCGCGATCTTCGGGCACGTAGGCGATGCCCAGCCGCATTGCGTCGCCGGGGTGGCGGACCGTCACCTTTTTACCGTCCACCAGGATCTCGCCGCCTTTGGCGGGCGTGATGCCGAAGATCACCTGCGCCAGCTCGCTGCGTCCGGAGCCGATCAGCCCGGCCAGCCCGACGATCTCGCCCGCCCGCAGCGTCAGGTCCACGCCCAGCGTGAACGGCTTGCGCCACAGGTCGCGCACTTCGAGCACCGGCTCGCCGATCTCGGTTTCCAGCTTGGGGAACAGGTTATCGACCGTACGCCCGACCATCATGTTGATCAGGTCGGATTCGTTCGTGTCGCTCACCTGCTTCGTGCCGATGTAATGCCCGTCGCGCAGGACCGTCACCCGGTCGGCCAGAGTGAAAATTTCCTGCATGCGGTGGCTGATGTAGATGATCGACACGCCGCGCTCTTGCAGCAACCGCACAATCTTGAACAACTGCTCGACATCCGCCTCGGTCAGCGCGGCGGTCGGCTCGTCCATGATCAGGATGCGCGCGTTCTGCGACAGCGCCTTAGCGATCTCGACGCGCTGGCGGTTGCCCACCGTCAGCGTGCCGACCTTGCGCGACACGTCCAGGTTGAAGATTTCGAGCGAGGCGAGGATCTCGCGGGACTGCTCGCGCATTCTGGGCCAATCAACCATGCCCAGGCTGTTGCGCGGGGTGTGCCCCATAAAGATGTTTTCGGCCACGGAGAGATCGGGATAGAGGCCCAATTCCTGGTAGATGGTGGCGATCCCGGCGTGCTGCGCCTGCCGGGGGTTGTCGAACTCGACCGGCTCGCCGTTGAGCCGCATCTCGCCCGTATCGGGCTTGTGCACCCCGGAGATCACCTTAATCAGCGTGGATTTACCCGCGCCGTTTTCGCCTACCAGCGCGTGCACCTCGCCCTGCAGCACGTCGAACCCGACGTCGCTGAGCGCCTGCACGCCCGGAAAGCGCTTGCTGATGTGTTCAAGCTCAAGAATGGGTGGCATAGAGTACTCTTTATCGACTGAAAACTAGTTGGTTGAGAAACGCATTATTGAAAAACGGTCAATAACCGGCAGGCGACGGTGTCACCCTTCACTGGTTATACAGCAGCGCCTGCCGGTCAGCACATCGGAACAGTCAGCCTAACACGTTTCACAACCCTACCGCAAATCAGCTAATCCGTCGTGACGTAAGCACGGAAGCGTTCGAACGCCTCGTTCCACGCGTCCGTATGTTTGGGCGTGTAGTGCACCGGCTCGACGGACCGGCTCAGAATGGCGCGCGCCTCGGCCACACTGCCGATCTCGCCCAGCGCGATGAGCTGCATGATGCCGTTGCCCAGCGCGGTTGCCTCGTACGGCCCGGCGATCACGTCGCGCCCGATGGAATCGGCGGTCATCTGGCACAGCAGTGCGTTGCGCGCGCCGCCGCCGATGATGTGCAGCCGGTCCACCGTCTTGCCCGACAGCCGCAGCAAGTTATCCAGCGCATACCGGTATTTCAGCGCGAGGCTTTCGTACACGGTGCGCACGATCTGGCCGTGTGTCTCCGGTATGGGCTGGCCCGTCGTGCGGCAGAACTCGCGGATGCGCCCCGGCATGTCGCCGGGCAGGTTGAACAGCATGTCGTCGGGATCGATGAAGCTGCGGAACGGTTCCGCGTCCACGGCGATACGCGTCAGATCGTCGTAACTGTACTCGGTGCCTTCGCTGCGCCACATCGCGCGGGACTGCTGCACCAGCCACAGCCCGACCACGTTCTTCAGGAAGCGGTACGTGCCGTTCACGCCGCCCTCGTTGGTGACGTTGGCGGCATAACTGGCGTCGTCAATCACCGGGTGATCGAGTTCAAGGCCCAGCAGGCTCCACGTCCCGCTGCTGAGGTAGGCGTAATTGGCGGTCGTGGTGGGCACAGCGACCACGGCGCTGGCCGTGTCGTGCGAGGCGGGCGAGATAACCGGGATGCCCTGATACTCGCCGCGCCGCGTGCCGGGCGGCACGATCTCGGGGAACATACCAGTCGGCACGCCGATCTCGCGCAGCGTCTCGAAGTCCCAGTTGCCCGCGCGCGGGTTGTAGATCTGCGACGTGGTGACGTGCGTGAACTCGCAGGCTTTGCTGCCGCTCAGCCAGTAATGCAGCAGGTCGGGGAAGGTGAGATACGTGTCGGCCATCTCCAACAGCGGGCTGTTCGACGCGGCCAGGCTGGCAAGCTGGTAGAGCGTGTTGAGCGCCATGAACTGAATGCCGGTGCGCTCGAACACGGTCCGGCGCGGCACACGCTCGAACACCCAGTCCAGCATGCCGTCGGTGCGGCTGTCGCGGTAGTGCACGGGGTTCGCCAGCAGCTTGCCCTGGCGATCCAGGAAGGCGAAGTCCACCCCCCACGTATCGACGCCGACCGACGCCGCGCCGTCTTTGGCGGCCTCGATGCCCTGCGTGATCTCGTTCCACAGGCGCAGAACGTCCCAGTAGATCGTGCCCTGGATGGTAGCGGAGGTATTGGGGAACCGGTGTATCTCCGTCTGGTCGAGGCATTGGCCGTCGAACCGCACGACCATCACGCGCCCCGACTCCGCGCCGAGATCCACCGCAATAACACGTTTGTCAGCCATAAACAACTCGTTTTCTCGCGGTCAAAATATTAAGTGACCGGCCAAAACCAACCCCCTGGAACTCTTACGAGATCCTGTCGGGTGAACTGTGAAACGTTACATACCCTTGAAAAAAATAAAGACAGTCGGGTTGCCTGTATCGCTACAAAGCGCCTGTCTGTCTTTGGTAATCTAGCGCAAGCTTGCCCTCACTGTGGAATTCACCGGCCAACGCCGCCACACAACCGGAACTCTCGGGCAACTCACTCAGGACTATAAGAGATATGCTTTCGTTTGCTTTCTATAGCTTTCAGGATATACCAGCTCGAAAGCCCTGTCAATATTGCGAACGGATGCACAAGCGCTAGGTTTCGTCGGGCACGACGGTGACCTTCGCGCCCAGCATTTCCAGCGCCGAGACCATATCCCCCGGCGCGCCGCTCGACGTGATCACGGTCGAAATCTCCTGCGGGGGCAGCATGGTATAGGGCGCGACCTGCCCCCACTTGCTGGCATCCACCAGCAGGATCGTTTTCAAGCAGCGGGCCATCGTCGCCTGCTTCAATATCGCCTCGTCGCCGTCCACTTCCGTGGCTCCCACCGCAAGGTCCAGCCCGCGCGCGCCAAAAAACCCGATGTTCAGGTTGATCTTGGGCAGCGTATCCGGCTCCCCGACCAGGGAGATCGAGTCACGCCGCACCCGCCCGCCGGGCAGCAGCACTTGAATGTGCGGGCTGTCCAGAAACGCCTGCGCCACGATCAGACTGTTGGTGACCACGGTGAGTTTTTCGAGCCGCTTCAAGTACGGGACCATCGCGTAGGAGGTCGTGCTGCTGTCGAGCGCGATGCTGTAGCCTTCCTGCACCAGCGCGACCGCCGCCAGCGCGATGGCTTCCTTCTGGTGGCGGCTTTTGATCAGCCGGACGTTGAACGACAGCTCCTGCACGGGCGCGCCAACGGTGCGGATCACCGCGCCGCCGTAGGTGCGCTCCAGACGGCCCGCCTGTTCCAGCGCCCGCAGATCCTGGCGGATGGTCACGGCGCTAACCTGCATCTCGTCGCTGAGTTCTTTGACTGCCACCCGCCCGCGCTGGTTGAGCCGCTCAAGAATGGCGCGGCGTCGTTCTTCCACGAATAGAGGCTCAGACATCGCTTTGTGCCTTCGGCCACAAGTGAAAACAACCGAAATAAAAAGAAATATTTTCTGCTGTCATTGTATAGTCGATCCGGGGGGCGTTGTCAACAGGATCGGTTTTCCCGGCCCGCACGCAGGAGCCGCTTTCATCCGGCGGACGCCGCTTCCGGCACGCGATAGGGCACGGTTTGCGGGCCTTCCGGCATGACGGCGATGCGCGCATCGCGGCCATATTCGGCGCGCAGGGCCTCGACCGTAGCGGCGATGTCGCGGCATGGCTCCAGCAGCGCACCGCGAAGCTGTTCGTCGCTCAGGTAATCGGAATAGACGAACACGCGCGCCTTCTGCTGCACCTTCGCTTGAATCTGCGCCTGCCACTGATCCTGGCGCGGCGTCTCCCACGAGAGGATGTTCGCCAGCAGGTGATCGGGGCTGGTCGCGTCGTGCAAAAGCTGGCCGTACAGCCCGTGATCGGGGATGCCATCCCAACACTCGGAGGCGATGACGATCGCGCCGCCCTGCCGCACGGCCTGCGCCGCCGCGCTCATGCCTTTCACGGCTTGATAGAGGTTCAGGTCCAGCGGGTAGCCGGAATTGGTCGTGATCACCACGTCGAACGGCTCGCGGATGGGGACCATCGCCGTGCGCCGCACGAAGTCGATGCCCGCCTGATGCGCCGTGTCGAGATCCCCGGCGAAGATCCCGGTGATGTGCTTGTCGCGGTTGAGCGTCACGTTGAGCACAAAATCCGGCTCCGTGCGCAGGGCGCATTCGCGCGCTTCTTCCCAGATCGGGTTGCCCCAGGTGACGCCCCACGTCGCGTTGGGGCTGCCGATCATGCCCGCGTCGTGATTGCCGAGCACGGTCGCCTGTCCCGCGATGCCGGGCATCACCGATTTGCCGCCGCCCGAAAAACCCGCGAAGAAATGCGGTTCGATGAACCCGGTCAGGATCTTGACGTCCGCGTCCATATAGGCGCGGTTGACCCATAACTCGTGCCCGAACGACGTGGTGCCCAGGTGCACCTGCGTCGAGGCGTCGAACGCGTCGCTCTGCTCGATCCGGCAGCGATCCACAACCGCGTCGCCCAACATGCGGCGCAGCTCGTCGTCGGTGTTGGGGCGATGCGTGCCCAGCGCATTGACCAGCACTATCTGCTCTGGCGGGACGTGATCCAGCTCGGCCAGAAGCGCGGGAATCAGCAGGTGGTTGGGCGTCGGGCGCGTGATGTCGCTGAACACGATCGCCACCGTGTCCCCGGCCCCGACACGCTCATGGAGCGGCGCGCCATTCAGCGGCGCGCGCAGCGCCTCCCGCAGCGCGGCGGCCTCGTCGGGCAGGCCCGGCACGAATGCCGGTTCGAGCACGGTCACGTTGGCGTCGTCGGGCAGCGACAGCGGCAGGCCCTGTTTGCCATAAGCGAGCTTGATCTGCATTGTATTTCTCCTGGCCCCAGCCAGCGACCTGATGATTCACCGTTCTTAAGGGTGATTGTACTGCACAGAACTTCCCGAAAGCGACTTCGTATTGACTTTCGTTTTGTTTCATTATATTCTGATATAGAACCAAAACAAAAGAAAATGATCGACTTTACCTCGCCTGTGCGCTGCAAGCCCGGCGAGGTCGCTGTGTGAATTCAATGAGTGGTCAGCCCGGCGCGGTATAATGTGCCGGATAGAATATAGGGTAAAGCAGAGGGCAAACGATGAGCAATTTCCCCGTCTTGGACGAGCAGGCTGCACGTGAAGAAATCTGCCAGGTGGGCCGCCGCCTGTACGACCTCTTCCTCGTCGCCGCAAACGACGGCAATATTTCGGTGCGCGTCAACGAAAACGAAATCGTGATGACGCCGACGAACATCAGCAAGGGCTTCATGACGCCTGACGATCTCGTCAAGCTCGATCTGGACGGCAACCTGATCTCGAACAACGGCGTGCACAAGGCATCGTCCGAGCGGCGCATGCATCTGGCCGTTTACCGCGAGCGCGAAGACGTGCGCGCCGTGGTACACGCTCACCCGCCGACCGCGACGGGCTTCGCCGTGGCGAACGTCAGCCTCGACCAGCCGTTCCTGCCGGAAGTCGTGGTGCGCGCGGGCGTGGCCCCGGTCGTGCCCTACGCGATCCCCGGCGGCGAAGAACTGCCCAATTCCATCGTGCCCTACGTCAAGGACCACAACAGCCTGCTGCTGGGCAACCATGGCGCGGTGGCGTATGGCCCCACGCTGCGCGATGCCCTGTTCAACATGGAAACGCTGGAACTCAATGCGCGCATCTTCCTCGTCGCGCACCAGTTGGGCCACATCGAATATCTCAATGAGGCCCAGGTCGAGGCGCTGCGCGAGCGCTACGGCTGCTAACGCCTCCATCTTCCAGGTATAAACCAGGAGCGCCGCACGGTAAGCTGTGCGACGCTCCTGCTGTTTTACGTGCTGCCCCGGCGCTAGGCCGATGCCGCGTTTAGCTCGGCCATCTGCGCGTCGCTCAATGTGATATTGAGCGCGCCCATGTTGTGCTCGTACTGCGCCATGCCGCTCATGCCGAAGATCGGGATCACCTGGGGCTGGTGGTGCAGCAGCCACGCCAGCACAAGCTGGCTGTTGCTCACGCCCAACTCGCCCGCCATCTTGCTCAGGACATCCAGCCGCACGCGCGAATCGTCGGAGTCGTACAGCGACCAGTTGTAGTAGCGCGCGCGTTTCTCCGCGTCGTCGTAGATACCCTTCAGCAGCGGCGAATAGGCTACCAGCGCGATCTCGTCGTTGGCGCGGAAGTAGTCGAGCATTTCGCCATCGACATGCGCGCCGACGCCGAAATCCACGCCCGGCTTGGGCCGCAGGTACGAGTACTCCTGCTGCGCGGCGACGTAGTGCACCCAGCCATGCGCCGCGCTGATCGCCCGCGCCCGCTCCATCCGCCACGTGCGGTAGTTGCTGCACCCGATGTAGCGGACCTTACCCTCCTGCACCAGATCATTCAACGCGTCCAGCGTCTCTTCGAGCGCGGTGTTCCGGTCGTCGATGTGCGCGTAGTAGAGGTCGATGTGATCGGTGCGCAGCCGCCGCAAGCTGTCCTCGACGCTGCGCTTGATCGTATCCTTCGCCAATCCCTGATACTCGCCGGGCACTTTCTCCCAGGGGATATCGCCCTGCGCGTTGCGAATGTGGGCCGGGTCTTTCAGACGCGCGCCCGTTTTCGTCGCAAGGAACAGGCGATCGCGGCTGCCGCGCGCCTGCATCCACTCGCCCAGCAGCGTCTCGCTCTCGTCCCCGATAAATTCGCCGTTCCCGACCCACCACGCGTAACAGTTGGCCGTGTCGAGGAACGTGCCGCCGTCTTCCACGAAGCAGTCCAGCATCGCGTACGAGGTCGCCGCGTCGATCGTGCTGCCCATCAACATGCAGCCGAGGCTGACCTGGCTGACCTGTTCGCCCGTTTTACCCAGTTCGACCATTTTCATCGTGCATACTCCCGCTTGCTTGCGGCGGCTCACCGCGTTGGATGCGCCGCCCGGAACCCTTAACAGACAGCATATCGCTTTGAGCGCGCTCGAAGTCAAGAGGGTCGCGCGATGCCTTGAGCAACTTCACGAGCCAGCCCACGCTCCGGCTGTTACAATGGACTCATTCCGGTTGTTCCGCAGGCAAGGAGGCAGATGTGAAGACAGGTTTTATCGGACTTGGCACGCTGGGCAAGGCGATGGCGCAGCGGTTGATCGAGCAGGATGTCGAGTTGGTGGTGTGGAACCGCACGCTCGAAAAGGCGGACGGCCTGAGCGCGGATGTCGCGTCCAGCCCCGCCGGGGTGCTCGCGCGGGCGGATCTGGTGTTCCTCAACCTGCGCGACAGCGCCGCCGTGGAAGACGTGCTCACCGGCG
Source organism: Aggregatilinea sp. (assembly GCF_036822615.1). NCBI lineage: Bacteria > Bacillati > Chloroflexota > Anaerolineae > Aggregatilineales > Aggregatilineaceae > Aggregatilinea > Aggregatilinea sp. The sequence continues at coordinate 33,536 of NZ_DAISHJ010000023.1, forward strand.
ACAACGGCCTGCTCAGCGCGGACTGCACGGGCAAGATCATCGTGGACACGACAACAAATCACTTCGAGCCGGTGGTGGGCTTCGCAGAGATGGTCGCGGCGCGCGGCGGGCAGTACCTCGAAGCGCCGGTGGCGGGCAGCGTCGTACCCGCGTCGAAGGGCGCACTGACGATCTTCGTCAGCGGCGACGAAAGCGCCTTCGAGCAGGCGCGGCCCACCCTGGAACACCTGGGGCAAAAGCTGTTTTTCCTCGGCGCACCGGGCCTCGCCACGCGTATGAAACTGGTCAACAACATGGTGCTGGGCACGTTCATGGCAACCCTGGCCGAAGCGGTCGTGCTGGGCGAAGCGGCGGGCCTGGGCAAAGCGCAGGTGATCGAGATGCTGGCGGCGGGCGGCGGTAATTCCGGCGTGCTCAACGCCAAGCGCCAGAAGCTGCTCGACGAGGACTTCTCGCCGCACTTTTCCGTCTCGAACATCTACAAGGATCTGCACTACCTGCTCGATCTGGCGCGCACGGTCGGGCATCCGGCCTTCACCGGCAGCGCCTCACGCGATCTGTTCGCGCTGGCTGCGCTGCAAGGCCACGCCGAAGACGATTTTTCCGCGATTTACGCGGCGCTCAAGGGGTCGGAGAAGTAGAGGCTATTGCGAAGATCGACTCGTAGGGGCGTATTGCGATACGCCCCTGTTTTTCGCGGATTAACGGAGGGCGGCGGGCGTTGGTCGGACCTCACCTCCAGCCCCTCTCCAATCCAGGTTGGAGAGGGGAGCAAAACCCAGATCCGTAGGGTCGGGTTTGCCCTACCCGGTCTTTCGCTCAACGGGCGATGCAAGCATCGCCCCTACGCAAGCTGGGGTCCGCCGCAGTCCGTGGGCATCCGTTGATCGGCGCTCGCGTCAAAATACGCTTCTTGTTCTTGACTCACAACTGAAAACGAACGACTAAAAACCGCCTTTACGCCCGCCGCCGCGAATTGACCAGCGACACGCCGGACAGAATCGCCGCGCCGCCGATCAGCATCAGCGGGCGCATCGGCTCGCCCAGGATCACGGCGGCGGTGACGACCGTCACCAGCGGCTCGACGTAGAGGAAAACCCCCACCTTCGACGCATCGAGCTCCGCCAACCCGTCATACCAGAACAGATACGCCAACCCGGAGACGAACACCAGGGTAAAGCCGAGCGCCAGCCAGCCTTCCGCGTCAAGCTGGCTGAGCTCCTGCCACGCCTGCCGCGCGACGAAGATCGGCACGGTCATCAGGCCGCCCAACGCCATGACGTACAGCGTCAGCATGGCGGGCGCGCAGTGGCGCAGGGTGCGCTTGCTGTACACCGAAAAGATCGCCCATGTGACCGTAGTGGACAGCGCCAGTAGATCGCCGTTGGTGCTCGGCAGCCCCAGCATATCCAGCCCGCCCGCCTGGCTGATCACGATCAGCAGCGCGCCGCCCAGCGCGATCACGAAGCCGAGCGCTTGCAGCCGCCCAAACGTCTCGCCCAGCACCCGCCACGCCAGCAGCGAGATCCCCAGCGGCGTGAGCGACACCATCCAGCTGGTGTTGGTGGCGCTGGTCAGGCGCAGGCTGATGGCCTGGAGCGACAAATGCACCGCCACGCCGATAAACGCCAGCACCACCAGTTCGCGCAGCAGCGATCCGTGAACCGGCCCGGTCCACTGCTTGCGCACCAGCATCAGCAGGAACAGCAGCAGCGCGCCGCCCAACGTGCGCAGCGTGATCAGCGTCAGCGGGTGAATCTGCCCCACGATGATCTTGGTGGCGACGAATGACGTGCCCCAGATGACGACCGACGCCAGCACTTTGAGGCGCGCCATCAGCAGGCGGTTCGAAGAGGCCGGAAGCGGCTGCGCGACCGGGGTGGAAACGGAAGTGCTCATGGCAGGGTGCACGCTTTCTTAAACCGGGCGGGGAGCGTAATCGCCCAAGTGTACTGCGCGGCAGGTGAAACGCGAATTTACGCCTGCCGGGGCGGATGTGTGGGAACCAGAGCCGGGGGTATACTTGCGTGCAAGCGAAGTTATTGAAGCCCCCAGGAGACTTTATGCATACCCAAACAGTGTTATCTCATGCGGATGCCATGACCGTCGTGAATGCCATCCGCGCCGAACTGGAGCGGCTGGGCAAGGGCGCGGCGATCGCCGTCGCGGACGAGCACGGCGAGCTGCTAGCCTTTTTGCGCACGGACGGCTGCAAGCTGTCCTCGGTGAGCGTGGCGATCAACAAGGCGTTCACCGCCGCGCGCGACCTGCGCGACTCAAAAGCCGTGGGCGACGCCATGCGCGACGAGCACTTCCCCATGACCAACTTTGGCGATCCGCGTTACACCGCCTGGGGCGGCGGCGTGGTGATCGACTACCAGGGGGAGATCGTCGGCGCGGTCGGCGTCAGCGGGCTGAGTGAGCAGGAAGACATCGACCTGTCGCGCCTGGGCATCGCGGCGTTGAATCTGGGCTAGCACATTCGCACTCGCCCGGCACGATCGCAGTAACACCATCGAAGTAAAACCATCGCGTTACCGCGATCGCGATAAAATGTGATGCGTCTGGTCCGGCCCCTGCCGGGAAGTGAAAGAAGAAGCTCGAATGTCCCAATCTCTGACGCGTTATGCCTGGCTTTCGATCGGCGCGGCAGTGGTGACCATTGGCCTTAAAGGCGGGGCTTACCTGCTGACGGGATCGATGGGTTTGCTGTCCGATGCCCTGGAATCGACCGTGAACTTGCTGGCCGCCATCGTGGCGCTGATCGTGCTCAATGTCGCGGTCAGGCCGCCGGATGAGGAGCACCAGTTTGGGCACAACAAGGCCGAATTCTTCTCCAGCGGGTTCGAGGGCGCGTTGATCCTGGTCGCGGCGGCCAGCATCATCGTCACCAGTGTCAACCGCCTGTTAAACCTGCAAGATATCGAGCAGGCCGGAATCGGCGTGGTGATCTCGCTCGGAGCCTCGCTGATCAACCTGTTCGTGGCGCGCGTTTTGCTGCGCGCGAGCCGCCAGCACAACTCCATCACCCTCGAAGCGGACTCGCATCACCTGATGACGGACGTCTGGACCTCGGTAGGCGTCATCATCGGCGTCGCCGCCGTAGCGATCACGAAACTGGCGTGGCTGGACCCCGTGATCGCGTTCCTCGTCGCATTGAACATCATCTGGACCGGCGTCAATCTGGTGCGGCGCTCGCTGTTGGGGTTAATGGACACGAGCATTTCGGGAGACGAAAACCAGAAAGTGCTGGCCGTGCTGGAACAGTACAAACAGCAGGAAGGCATCGACTGGCACGCGGTGCGGACGCGTTCCGCCGGATCGCGCAGCTTCATTTCGCTTCATCTGCTGGTTCCAGACCAGTGGACGGTCCGCCAGGGGCACGCGCTGGCGGAGCGTATCGAGCAGGATATTCACGCCGCCGTCCCGACCTCGACGGTTTTTACGCACGTCGAACCGGCTGGGGATCCCGTCTCGTGGCAGGACGAACAGCTGGATCGGGCTGCGGCGCAAAACGCGTAAACTCGCCGGGCGCAGGGCGGCCCTCAAACGAAACCGGCACAGCCCGACCCGGCGCGCTCCATAGGGCAGCACAAGGCCAGTCACTGGCTTGACTTTGAGCGCGCTCTAAGGCGTATGCTGAAAACGGATCGTTCACACGTAGAACCATCACTAGACCGGAAGGACGAAACATGGAGTACGTACGATTCGGCAAAACCGGTATGAAAGTCTCGCGCCTATGCCTGGGCATGATGACGTACGGCACGCCCAAGTGGCGCGACTGGGTGCTGGACGAGGAGCAGAGCCGCCCCTTCATCCAGCGCGCGCTGGAACTGGGCATCAACTTCTTCGACACCGCCGACATTTACTCGGTTGGCGTCAGCGAAGAAGTCACCGGGCGTGCCCTGCGCGATTTCGCGCGCCGCGATGAGGTGATCATCGCCACCAAAGTCTTCAACCCCATGAGCGACGACGTGAACGCGCGCGGCCTGTCGCGCAAGCACATCATGGACGCCATTGACGCGTCGCTGCGCCGCCTGGGGACCGACTACGTGGACCTGTACCAGATCCACCGCTGGGACTACAACACGCCGATCGAGGAAACGCTCGACGCCCTGAACGACGTCGTGAAGGCGGGCAAGGCGCGCTATATCGGCGCGTCGAGTATGTACGCGTGGCAGTTCGCGCAGGCGCTGTATACTGCCGACCTGCACGGCTGGACGCGCTTCGCCTCGATGCAGAATCACTACAACCTGATCTACCGCGAAGAAGAAGTCGAGATGATCCCGCTGTGCATCGACCAGGGCATCGCGGTCATCCCGTGGAGTCCGCTGGCGCGCGGCTTCCTGGCGGGCAACCGCACGCCTGACAAGAGCGGCGAGACGGCGCGCAGCAAGAGTGACGACTTCGCGCACAATATGTACTATGCCGACGACGACTTCGCCGTGGCGGATCGCGTGGGGGTGCTGGCGGAACGGCTCGGCTATGCGCGGGCGCAGATCGCGCTGGCGTGGATGCTGCACAAGCCCGGCATCACCAGCCCGATCGTCGGCGCGAGCAAGATGCCGCACCTGGAACAGGCCGTGCAGGCGCTGGACATCACGCTCTCGCCGGAGGACATCGCGTTCCTTGAGGAGCCGTACAAGCCGCACACGGTTTTGGGCCACAAATAAGCGGGCTGGCACACGATCTCGTGTTTTCGTAGGGGCGTATTGCGATACGCCCCTCGTTCGTTTCCCCGTAGGGGCGGGGCTTGCTCGCCCGTGAAGACAAAAACCGGGTAGGGCAAGCCCTACCCCTACGGATGATGGATCTGCTCTCGTCTCCAAATTGATTGAAAAGGGGCCGAAGGTGAGATCGCGCCGATGCCTGTTCCCCGCAACAAAAAACCGGGACGCTCACACGTCCCGGTTCCGGTTTCCCTATCTCCCGCCGCGTCAGTAGCACCACGCTTGCAGCGCCGCGATCATGTTGGCGCGCGGCGGCGTGCCCGTGTAGAGCATCGGCGTCAGATTCGCCCCGCCGATCGTCCAGCCCGTCGTGCCATACGCGCCGTAGTTCAGCACGAGGCAGCCCTGGTAGGCGACCATGCTGCCATCGAGGTGGTAGCCGAACAGCACCACCGGGATGCGCCCCGTATCGACCGCGCGGTAGCCGCCGAACTGGTACAGGCCGTAAAACAGCACCGTCTCTGCCGTGTCCGACCAGCCCTGCACGAACTGGTCATAGGTCTGGGGTGGATTGCTCCACTGCGTATATGCGCCCCAATAATTGCCCATGTTGATCGCGTTGAAGTAGTTCACTGCGAACTCATAGACCGTGTTGGTGTAGCCGACTGTGCCCAGGCTGGTGTAGCAGTCGATGCCTGCTAACTGCGTGGGGATGCTTTCCGGCACAGGAACCGCCGCCATCGGCTGGATGTTCGCGCCGGTCAGCAGCCACTGGCCCATGCCGACCGCCGCCTCGTTATAGGTCACGAAATAACATCCACTGTACGCCGCGACCGAGCCGTTGGTCCGGTAGCCGATCAGGATCGAGGGCACGGCTCCGGCGGTCGTCACCTGCTGGCGCGGGCGGAAACTGCCGAAAAACGCATCGACCCGCGTCGTGTCGGCGTACCCCGCCACAAAGGACGCGTAGGTCTGCGGCGGATTCAGCCATTGGGCATACGCGGCCTGATACTGCCGCGTGTTGATAGTGTTGTAGTAATTGCTCAGCATCCCGCGTGGGGAAACGTACGGGCCAGTTTGCGCCCCGGCGGGCACCACTGCCGCGAACATCGCCGCAACGAGCATCAGCACCACTAAAGATCGGACAGCGCGATTCATGGTATTGACTCCCTTTATCCCTTCATACTTAGAGTATAAGACGGATCGCTTACAGGTGTCTGATGCCAGCCACACCGTAAGCTGACGCTCACTCTACGCTCAAGCGCCGAAGTCTGACGCTTTGCAAGCGTTTGGACCCGCATCGCGCAGATGGATACAATCGGCGTGTTTCTCTTCCAACCGATAGGACACCCGATGACACCCGCCAAAGAGTCCCGCCAGCGCGCCATTCAGCGCCAGATCGACCGCGTGCAGCAGCGCGAAACCGCACTTCAAGAGGTCAGCAGCCGCTTCACCTGGGCGCGCCTGATCGCGTTCATCGGCGGAGGCGGGCTGACGGTGCTCGTGCTCGTGCTGGCCGGGATCTGGGCGTGGCTGGCCGCGACAGTCGTGTGGCTGGTGGGCTTCGCCGCGCTGACCCGCGCGCATGGCCGCGTCAACCGCACCATCGCTCGTTACGCGGCGTGGCGCGCGATCAAAGCGGCGCACATCGCGCGGATGAACCTGGACTGGGAGCATATCCCCTCTGCCCGGGCGATCCTGCCCCGCGACGACCGCCCCGTCGAGCGCGACCTGGACCTCGTAGGCGAGCACTCGCTGTACCGCCTGCTGGACACCGCCGCCTCGCGCGACGGCAGCCAGCGCCTGCGCGACTGGCTCAGCACCGATACGCCCGATCCGGCACGCATCGCGCGGCGGCAAACCATGGTGCGCGAGCTGGCCCCGCTGGCCCTGTTCCGCGACAAGCTGCGGTTGGACGCGGGCTTCGCCTCCGGCGGGATGCCGTGGCGCTGGGAAGGCAAAGCGCTGCTCGGTTGGCTGGGCGCGCTCGAACCGCCGCGCCCGCTGGCCCGGCTGGCAGTCGTGCTGACCGTCCTGGCGCTGATCGACGCGGCGCTGTTCGCGCTTAACATGGTGGGCGTGCTGCCGCCGGTCTGGGGTCTGACATTCGTCGTCTACGCGGCGATTTACTTCTGGAGCGTACGCGGTCTGGGCGATCCGTTCGGCAAGGCGTACGCGCTCAGCGATCCGCTGACGGACTTGCGCGGCGCGTTCGCGGTCGTCGAGGGTTACCACCCGGTCAAAGGCTCGGCGTTGGCAGATCTTTGCGCGCCGTTCCACGAAGCCGAGACGCGCCCGTCGGCGCAGCTTCGCCGCCTGACGCGCGTGCTGTCGGCGGCCAGCGTGCGCCACAATCCGCTGCTGTGGATGATCGTCAGCACGATCATGCCGTGGGATGTGTATGTCGTAGAACTGCTCAACCGGCGGCAGGCGGCGCTGAACGCCCTGCTGCCGCGCTGGCTGGATGTCTGGTTCGAGCTGGAAGCGCTCGGCGGGCTGGCGAATTTCGCCTACCTGAACCCGGACGCGACCTTCCCAGCGCTGAACGACGATCCCGGCGCGATTCCGGCCTTCGAGGCGCGCGCGCTCGGCCACCCGCTGATCCCCGATGCGACGCGCGTCTGCAACGATTTCACGCTGGCCGCACCCGGCGATCTGGCGCTGATCACCGGCTCGAACATGGCGGGCAAGAGTACATTTTTGCGTACGCTCGGCCTCAACCTGTGCCTGACCTACGCGGGCGGGTCGGTCGTCGCGGCATCACTGCATACCGTCCCGTTCCGGCTGTACACCTGCATCCGCATCACGGACTCGGTGACGGACGGCATCTCGTACTTCTACGCGGAGGTGAAATGCCTGCGCGGGCTGCTCGACGCGCTGGACGCCGATCACCCCTATCCGGTCTTTTACCTGATCGATGAGATTTTCCGGGGCACGAACAACCGCGAACGCCTGACCGGCAGCCGCTCGTTGATTGGGGCGCTGGGCGGCAAACGCGGCGTGGGCGTCATCTCCACGCACGACCTGGAACTGGTCACGCTGTCGGAAACGCTGCCCACGCTGAAGAACTATCACTTTACGGAGCACATCGAAGACGGGCGCATGACGTTCGATTACACGCTGCGGCCCGGTCCGTCGCCCAGCACCAACGCGCTGACGATCATGCGCATGGAGGGCCTGCCCGTCCCGGCGGAGTAAATGCCCCTTACGGCGCGCGGGCCAAGCGCTGATCCAGCGCGTCGAGATCGAACCAGCCCTTGTCCCACGGGCGCGTGTACCAGTCCGTGACGTGCAGCCCGTCCACCTGGGCGGCGCTGCAGTCATCGTCGGGCAGCACGATCGCGGTCGGGTGACGGCCCTGAACCACGAGCGAGTACGTCGCCACGGACCAGTGCTCAAGCGGCGTGTGGTCGATCCAGTCGATCGAGGACAGCGGGATGCACGCCTCGCGGCTGGCGGCCAGCGTATTTTCGAGCTTGTGCGTCAGGCGGAACCAGCCCAGGCTGTTGGCGCTGAGCGCGGCGGCGAAGATCACCGCGATCAACAGCACGATCCGGGTGCGCACGGCGTTCTCTAACCGCAGCGATTCGGTCCAGGCACGCGGCGCGGCGGCTTCGAAAACCGCCAATGACAGGAGCGGCAGCGTAATCGGCACGATCCAGAAGCGGTAGTCCAGGGCCGTCCACCACAGGCGCGGAACGAGCACACGCACCAGCAGCACCACGCCCGCCCCGGCTACAGCCAGGAACGCCACGCGGTACAGCGTCCGCGTCCGGTACGCCCACGCGGGAAAAATCCATTTCTGGCGGATGGCAGGCGCAGCGAAGAGGATCGCCACAGCCAGATAGGCGAACAGCAGCGCCAGCAGCATCGGGCCGAACACGGCAGATTTGAACGACGATACCAGCACCTCTACACTCATGTGATCGGACTCGTAAGAGGATTTTCTCGCCTCAAAGATCACCAGAGCGATCACGTCGATCGACGCAAGCAGCCCCGCCTGACGAAGATAGAACGTCCGGCGATCACGAAAGCGGAAAGCCAGCAGAAACGCGACGCCCGCCGCAAACGCGATCAACGGAATCGCGCTGGGATGCGCGACCAGTAACACCAGCGCCAATCCGGGGATCAACACCTGCCAGCGTTTGCCCGGACCCGCCAGCAGCGCCAGCAGCAGCGGCCAAAAGAGCTGCATGGCGATGGTGGCTTCCGAGTAGAGCGTGATCTGGCGGGGCAGCGTGGCGATGCCGATGCCGAGCGTCGGCCACAGGAACAGCCACGGCGCCCGATCTTTGACGATGAGCCAGCACAGCAGCAGCACGCCGAACGTGATCAGCGCGTATGACAGGCCAAAGATGATCCGCAGCAGCGTGATGTCATCGATCCACTGGCTGCTTAAAAGCATTGGACCCTGCCCGACCAGCAAAATGAAGCGCTGCGCGTGGGGAATGAACGGCTCCTGCTTGTCCAGCGTGAGAAAAAACATATAGCTGCCATCCCACGCCAGCGCCCCACTGGTCAACACCGCCATCGAAAGTCCAATGGCAATCAGGCCAAAATAAACAGTCGCTGCGATCCTGCTCATTGGCTATGCTCCCCTCTTAACACGCCACCGGTCGGCGTGTTGGGCTGAGATGACGGATGCGTCGGTGATGCCCCTGGCTCGGCGCTATTCCATTATCAATAAATCAGACAATAGTTTGCAAATCAGCCAAAGATCAAAGATGCACGCGGGCAGCAGGCACAAAAAGAGCCGGACCATGTTGTGATCCGGCTCCGCCCACAGCGTAACGCGGCGAACTCACTCGTAGTGCGGGTGCCACGAGCGCCCCCCGTCCGTCGATATCCAGGTACGCCAGCCGACCTCGATGCGAATCGAGCCGTCGCCCTGCCGCCGGATCTGGCCGCAGGCGTCCAGCGCCGGATCGTGATCGTCGTAATACTCGAACTGGTGCCACGAGTCGCCGCCGTCCGTGGTCGATTCCAGGAACAGGGTCCGATCGCGCCAGTAGGGTGAAGAAGAGGCCGTTTTTTCGAAGACCGTGACTCGCATGCCTGCTGTCTCAGAAACGAAGCGCTCGCACTGCCCGGCGCGCGTCACGCCCCACATATCGGACCAATCGATAGTCTCATCGGAATTGAAGAAGATGACGCAGCAACCGCTCATCATAAAAAATGCCATGACCGCCGCCAGCGGCCTGACGCGGCGAGCAACCATTTCCAGCACCAGCCCGACCAGCAGAAACGCAAGGCCGATAGGGATCCAAAACACCACCGACGACCCATAATCAACAATAAGGATCGTTGCTACGAAAAGCGGGGGAAGAAGCACCACAGTCAACAGCACCTGCAGGCGCAGCGACCAGAGATACCAGTCCACCGTCGTCGGCAGAGCAATCGCAATTTCTAACAGCAGCCAATAGATGGCCATGATGATCAGTGCTGCCGTGTGACGTTTGATCCAGGTTCCTATTACGCGCATTCGCCACCGCCTGCCCTTTGCCCCACGCCGCGTCCATCCGTCGCTGCGCGTCATACACAGCAAACGCCCGATTCAATCATAAGCGAACTTTGGCATAGGTAGAAGAAAAAAAGAGAGCCGGATGGATACCGGCCCTCGCTGACGGATTCTCGATAGGAGCGGATGCCGCTACGTGCGGTAGTGCCCATTGATGGTCACGTACTCGTGGCTGATGTCGCACGTCCATACCCACGTGGACGCATCACCCTGGCCCAGATCCAGCCGCACGCCCCATTCATCGTCCTGCATGTGCTGGATCGCTGCCGGTTCGTCGTAGTTGAGCGGCTGACCGCCTGCAACAAGCTGGATCGCATCGGTCCCGTCGGCGTGCAGCAGCCACAGCGACGCCGTCGCCGGGTTGATCTCCGCGCCGGAATAACCCGCCGCGCACAGGATGCGGCCCCAGTTGGGATCGCCGCCGTAAAACGCGGTCTTGACCAGCGCCGACGTCGCAATCGAGCGCGCCACGGTGCGGGCTTCGTCCTCGCTGGCCGCCCCGGTGATCTGGACCGTCACGAACTTGGTCGCGCCTTCGCCGTCGCGCACGATGGCCTGCGCCAGCGCGATCGCCACGTCGCTCAGCGCGGCGACGAACGCGGCCTCGTCCTGTACGGCCACGCCGGACGCGCCATTCGCCAGCGCCAGCACGGTATCGTTGGTGCTCATGTCGCCATCGACCACGATGCGGTTGAAGCTGGCATCCGCCGCCTGCCGCAGCGCGCGATCGAGCAGGTCTCGCGCGACCTGCGCATCGGTGGCGATCACCGACAGCATGGTCGCCATGTTCGGCGCGATCATGCCCGCACCCTTGGCGATGCCGGTGATGGTGTAGCCTTCCGCCGTCCGCACGCTGGCGACCTTCGGGCGCGTGTCGGTGGTCATGATCGCGCGGGCCGCATCCTGCCAGGAGCCAGCCTTGAGCTTGCCGTTCAGCGACTCGATCCCGCGCGCGATGCAGTCCATCGGCAGCGGCAGACCGATCACGCCCGTCGAGAGCACCAGCACCTCGTCCGCCGCGCAGCCAATCGCGTCCGCCGCCCAGATCGCGCTCTGGCGCGCATTTTCCAGGCCCGCGTCACCGGTGCAGGCGTTGGCGCTGCCCGTGTTGACCAGCACCGCGCGGATCGCCGCGTCCGGCACGGCCAGCACGCCCTGATCGTAGAGCACGGGCGCGGCCTTGACGCGGTTGGTGGTAAAGATACCCGCCGCCGTGCAGGGGCGATCGCTGACGACCAGCGCCATGTCGGGCCGGTCTTCGGGCTTCAAGCCGCTGTGTGTCCCGGCAAGCGTGAACCCTGTTACGGTATGGATTTCGTCAGACACAAAACACCCCCTCACGGTATGGCGTGAGCACCTCCGCATGTTCCGGTATCATCAAATCGTAAATCAGCGCGATCTCATCGCAGGCCATGCGGAACGGGCACGGCGTGCAGTCGCGCCAGACCTTGTCGGGGAAGTTGGCGACGAAGTCGCGGTGGAACCCCACCTTTTCGAACACACGCGGCGCACGCGTCAGAGTCAGCACGCGCTGGCTGCCGCGATCGTAGGCCATCGTGATCGCGGCGCGCACCAGCTCGACTGCGATCCCGTTGCCGCGAAAAGAAGGGTGCACCGCCAGTGAGCGAATCTCGCACAGCGTCGGATTGAAGAACACCAGCGACACACAGCCGACGACCTGCCCGTCAATCTCGGCAACGAGCCAATCGTCCAGGCTGTCACGGATGCTCTCCGGCGTGCGCGGCAGCATACGCCCGGCGCGCACTTCATCCTCGAACAGCGCGAGGATGGGCGCTACTTCGTCGTCAATCGGGCGGCGAACAATCATGCAGCAGTGCCCTCCGGCAGTTCGGCCAGAATCGCGGTCAGTCCGTCGATGAGTGCGTCGATGTGTTCCGGCTCCACGACCAGCGGCGGCAGCAAGCGCAGGACGTTCGGCCCGGCATTGATCAGGATCAGCCCGTGCTGGTAGCCCGCCTGGATCAGCGGCGTGACGTCCATGTCGAACTCCACGCCGACCATCAGCCCGCGCCCGCGCACCTCGACCACGTGCGGCGAGTTCAACTCTTTCAGACGCTCGACCAGCAGCTCGCCCATTTCCTGAACGTGCGCCAGCATCGCCGGATCGCTGATGCGCTTGACGGTCGCTTCCGCTACGCGGCAGATCACCGGACCGCCCGCGAAGGTGCTGCCGTGGTCGCCCACGCCCATCACGCCCGCAACGGCGTCCGTCATCAACACCGCGCCGATGGGCAGCCCGCTGCCGAGCGCTTTGGCCGCAGTGAGCATATCCGGCACGACCCCGATTTGCTCGTAGGCCCACAGCGTCCCGGTGCGGCCCATGCCGCACTGGATCTCGTCGAAGACCAGCAGCGCGCCCACGCGGTCGCAGGTTTCGCGCAGCGTCTGCAAAAATTCGGTCGAGGCGGGGTTGATGCCGCCCTCACCCTGCACCGGCTCCACGAACACGGCGCACGTCGCGTCCGTGACGAACTCTGCGATCGCGTCCACGTCATTGAACGGCGCGATCGCCACGTCCGGCAGCAGCGGGCGGAACGCCTTCTGGTACTTTTCGCGCGGGGTCATCGCCAGCGAGCCCATCGTACGCCCGTGGAACGCGCCCGTAAACGCTACGATCCCGGTTTTTTGACCGGGACCGTAGCGGGTATAAGCGACTTTGCGGGCGAACTTGATCGCGGCCTCGACGGCCTCAGTACCCGAATTCGCCAGGTACACTTTGTCCGCGAAGCTGGTTTGGCACAACACTTCGGCCAGGTCCGCCTGGGGCGCGGAATAATACAGGTTGCTGGTGTGACCGAGCTTGGACATCTGCGCCTGCGCCACGGCGGTGATGTCCGCGTCGCACTGGCCGAGCGCGTTCACGCTGATCCCGGACGCGAAGTCCAGGTAGCGATTGCCCGCCTCGTCATAGATCACCATGCCCTCGCCGTGATCCAGCACGAACGGCGCGCGCGCGTAGGTTCCCAACACGTACTGCTTTGTCTTTTCGGCAACGCTCAACGACATGAGTTCTGGTCTGTCTCCCTATGCCACAAATACCGTGCCGGTCCCAGCCGACAGCCCTGGCAAATTGGTAATCACTGCTTTTTGCACGCCGCTGGCGATGGCCGCCAGCGCCGCATGAACCTTCGGAATCATCCCGCCCGTGATCACGCCGCGATCGATCAGCGCGTGCGTCTCCGCGACGGTCAGCGCGGGCGCGACCGCACCATCCACCTGCACGCCGGGCACATTGGTCACAAACGTCGCGCGGGCGGCGCGCAGCGCGGCGGCAATCGCCCCGGCAGCGTGATCGGCGTTGACGTTATAGTGCCCGTCCGCACCCAGCGAGATTGGAGAGACGACCGGCGTGATACCCTGCTCGCACAGGCTCCCCAACACGTCCGCGCGCACGGCGATAATCCGTCCTACACGCCCCATCTCCGGCGACCACGGCTCGACGTGCAGCAGCCCGCGATCCACGCCGCTGAGGCCGAGCGCATCCACGCCCGCCGCCAGCAGCGCCGATACGATCTGCTTGTTCACGCCGCCCGAAAGCACCATCTCGGCTACTTCGAGCGCGGCCTCGTCGGTAACGCGCTGCCCGTTGGAGTACACGGGCTGCAAACCGAGCCGCTCCTGAAGCTGGTTGATCGCCCGCCCGCCGCCGTGCACGACGATGCAGGGCGTCTGCTGCTGGAGCATGGCGACCGCTTCCGCCAGCCCTTCAATAAACCCCGGCTGGTCGAGATCATTGCCGCCAACCTTAATCACGATAGGGGAAAGGCTCATGAGTACCGGTTCGTCCTTTTGCGCTTACAGGGGCAGTAGCCCGGCGGTTTCGGGAAAATCCCACATCAGGTTGAAGTTCTGCACGGCCTGCGACGCCGCGCCTTTGAGCAGGTTATCCAGCGCGGAGACGACGATCACCATCGAGTCGCTGACGGGCGTGATCGACAGGGCAGCGTAGGGCGTGTTGACTACGTGGCGCAACGTCGCCAGCTCCCCGGCAGGCAGCACGCTCACCAGCGGCTCCCCGGCGAAAATCGACTCGAACGCACTGCGCACCGCACCCGCGTCCGTCACCTGGGCGTAAATCGTGGCAATGATGCCCCGGTCGGTAGGCAGCAGGTGCGGCGAAAAGACCAACTGACCGTAGCCACTCTGCCCCTGCGCGGCCAACACCTGCTCGATTTCGGGGATGTGGCGGTGCGCCCGCCCGATGTTGTAGGGCGAGAAGTTGTTGTGCACTTCCGCGAACAGGTTGCCCAGCTTGGGCGTGCGCCCCGCGCCGGACACGCCCGACTTGGCGTCCACGATGACCGGTGCGCCCGCCGCCAGCAGCCCGCAGCGCGCCAGCGGCGCCGTACCCAGCAGCGTCGCCGTCGCGTAGCAGCCGGGGTTGGCGATCGCCATCGCGCCGTGCAGCGCATCCCGGCCCAGTTCCGGCAGCCCGTAGGGAATCGGCAGCAGCTCCGGCGCGGGATGTGTGACCTTATACCATTTCTCGAACACCGCCGGATCGTCCAGGCGCAGGTCCGCCGAGAGATCGACGACGCGCACGCCCTGGGCGAGTGCTTTTGCAGCGATGGGAGCGGATTTGGTATGGGGAAGGCAGAGGAAGACGGTCTGTACGGCGTCAAGCGGGGCATCGGCGGCGGCGACAAGAGTCAGGTCCGGGGCGAGAGGCCAACTTTGTCGAAGGCTTTGCCCCGCGCTGGATTCGGAGGTCGCAAAGGTGATCTCCACCTCGGGATGCCGCTCCAGCAGCCGGATCAGCTCCAGGCCCGTGTAGCCGGTGGCTCCGTAGATGCCGACGTGAATGGTCATGCGCGCTGTATGCCTTTCCGGGGCGCCTCAAGTGCCCCTGACAACAAAAAACCGCTCCCGGGTCCGGGAGCGGTTGTGCAGGTCGTGATCAATCTCTCGCTGCAAACGCCACTAAGCCGGACCCGTTAGAGTTTCGGGACGGCGAGCACGCGGACGGCGAGGAAGACGCTTTGAAAGTAACATGAGAACAGGTCACCCTACAGGGTTTCGAACACTGATGTTTTACAGTAACACACCTTGCGTGTGATGACAATACTTGATCACAAATTTTGTACAAATGACCGAATGCCCCGCCCGGCGCAGCCTATCCGGGCCTGCCAGCGCCCGTTTGACCACCCCGCGCGCGGCGCTCGCTGATGTGTCTGTTGGGCGGATTGCCTCATGGTAGATCATCTGAAAGCTCACATAGAGGTCGGCATGGAGCGTGTTATGCACTTCCAGCCTCTCATTCCCTGAATCCTTACTCCGGTTCCACAGGGGAAGGGAAAAACGGGCGGAAAGAGCCCCGCCCCTACGGTTCGCGGAATCAGGAACGCGTGAGAAACCAGTTCTCTCGCTCAAAGCGTGCATAACAGCCCCAGGGAGCAAAGAGAGCATGGTCTATGTAAGGCGGTAAAAAGAACTTTTTCCCTCACCTTCGCCGCAGGAGTGCCGCCCGCATAAGAACTGTGTTAATGTTGTACCAGACGCCTTGACAGGGCATTGGCTCACGAGTAAACTATCAGATAGTTCACATCTAAACCTTTTGATGGGACGGGCATGATCGAGAAAGTGCAGCGCCGGGTTGCTCGCCAGTACCGGACCAGTATTCTAGGCTGGCTTCACATGGTCCGTGTACACTCGCGCATCTCACGCGGGGAGCAGGCACTGCTCGCAGCATATGGCCTGACCGGGGCACAGTTCGACGTGCTTTCGCATCTGGCGTCGGAGCCGGGGCTGAACCAGCAAATGCTCGCAGGGCGGCTGCTGGTCACCAAGGGCAACGTCGCCGGGCTGATCGACCGGCTGGAAACCGCCGGATTTGTCGAGCGGCGGGACGACCCGGAAGATCGTCGGACGCACCGCCTCTATCTGACGCCCGCCGGTGAATGTGCATTCGATGCCGCCGCGCCCGCGCTCGAAACGCACATCGACAGCCGTTTTGAAACGCTGAACCCGGACGAGCAGGCAACGCTGCTCTCCCTGCTGGCAAAACTCGACCGGGCGCTGCGCAACGAGAAAGAAGAGTGTTAGGGCTCTTTTTTTGAAGGAACTGTTTATATCTAAACAGTCAATATCGCGACAATCTATATGTATACGGCATAAGGGTATCCGTAGGAGGAACTCATGGCTTGGCAAATCGATAACGCACATTCGGCTGTTCAGTTCACCGTCCGCCACATGATGATCTCGAACGTGCGCGGCATGTTCGACAAGTTCGAAGGCACCGTTGATCTGGATGAGAACAATCCTGAGAACACGACGGTTCACGTCGTGATCGACACGGCCAGCATCAACACCCGCCAGGAACAGCGCGACAATCACCTGCGCTCCGGCGACTTCTTCGATGCGGAAAACTATCCGCAGATGGTCTTCGAGAGCACGCGCGTCGAGCGGACCGGCGAAGATACGGCGAAGCTGCACGGCAACCTGACCATTCGCAACATCACCAAGCCCGTCGTGCTCGACGTGGAATACGTCGGCCAGGCGAAAAGCCCGTGGGGCACCACGAGCGCCGGGTTCAACGCCAGTGCTAAGATCAACCGTAAGGATTGGGATCTGACCTGGAACCAGGGCCTGGAAACCGGCGGCGTGCTGGTCGGTGACGACATCAAGATCAACATCGAGCTGGAACTGGTCAAGCAGGAAAGCGCTCAGGCGGCTTCGGCAGGCGCATAACCCTCGCCGGAACGACGAACATGCCGCTGCGCCAGGGTAACCTGCCAGCGGCTTTTATTTACCCGGAGGAAGTCATGACGGACACGTTGCCACCCCTGTTTGGCATCAACATTCATCCCGGCGCAGACAGCGTACAGGATGCGTTCGAGCGGGCCGCCGTCGCAGATCGCACCGGCCTGGATCTGATCGGCGTGCAGGACCATCCGTACAATCGCAGCATGCTCGACACCTGGACGCTGCTGTCGGCGCTGGCCGCGCGCACGGAGCGCGTCCACGTGCTGACGAACGTCGCCAATCTGCCGCTGCGTCCACCCGCGATGCTCGCCAAGCAGGCCGCCTCGCTGGACGTGATCAGCGGGGGCCGGGTGGAACTGGGCATCGGTGCGGGCGCGTACTGGCAGGGCATCGAGGCCTACGGCGTTCCGACGCGCTCCCCCGGCGAAGCGGCTTCGGCCTTTGAAGAAGCCCTGCACGTCCTGCGCGGGATGTGGGACAACACCACCGGCTCGTTCACCTACCAGGGCAAGTTCTATCAGGTCAACGGCGCGCGGCCCGGCCCCGGCCCGGTGCATCCGATCCGCCTGTGGACGGGCGCACTCGGCCCGCGTATGCTGCGCATCACCGGGCGGCTGGCCGACGGGCTGCTCATCTCCCGCCCCTACGTGCCGCCGGAGCGCCTGCCGGACTTCAACGCACGCATCGACGACAGCGCGATCGAGGCCGGACGCGCACCCACGGATATCCGCCGGGGCTACAACCTGATGGGCATGATCGAACTGCGGCCCGACACCAGACGGCCTGCGGGGCTGTCCGAAGGCAACCTGTACGGGACGGTCAACGATTGGATTGAGGAACTGGTCCACTACTACCGCGACTATCGCCAGGATACGTTCCTGTTCTGGCCCGTGGCGGGCGACGAGCTGCGCCAGATCGAGGTCTTCGCGCAGGAAGTCGCGCCCGCCGTGCGTGAAGCGGTGGCCCTCGCGCCGCGCTGATGGGCGTGGAGTCCGCATAGGGTTGCACTACAATCTGAAGGACCACTCAGGAGAATCGAGGTAACCGCATGGCAGCAATCAACGGTATCCACCACGTGTCGGCCATCACCGGGGACGCGCAGCGCAACGTCGATTTTTACACGACGGTGCTGGGGCTGCGTATGGTGAAAAAGACCGTCAACTTTGACGATCCCGGAACCTACCACTTCTACTATGGCGACGAAACCGGTACGCCGGGCACACTCCTGACGTTCTTCGCATGGACCAACGCACGTCGCGGGCGGCAGGGCGCAGGGCAAACCGGGGCCATCGCGTTCGCCGTGCCGCAGGAATCGCTCGACTACTGGGCGGAACGCCTGCGCACGCACGGCGTCACAGTCGGGGAGCGAACCGCACGCTTTGGCGATGACGTGCTGCCGTTCGTCGATCCCGACGGCCAGCCGCTCGAACTGATCCCGCAGGCGGGGGTCGAAGATCTGCCCGCCTGGGGGAATGGACCCGTCCCCGCGGAATATGCCGTGCGCGGCTTCCACAGCGTTACGTTATGGGAAAGCGATCCCACACAAACCGAACGGCTGCTAACGGAAGTATTCGGGTTCGAGCGCGTTGCACAGGAAAGCAAGCGCACGCGCTACCAGACCGGCGACGGCGGCATTGGCACGCGGGTCGATATCCTCAATGTGCCCGACGCGGAATGGGCCATCAGCGGCGCGGGCACGGTCCATCATGTCGCATGGCGCACGCCGGACGATGACCAGCAGCTTGAATGGATGGCGACGCTGCGCACACTGGGGCTGAACGTCACGCCCGTGCAGCCGCGCTTCTACTTCAACTCGATCTACTTCCGCGAGCCGGGCGGCGTGCTGTTCGAGATTGCCACCGATCCGCCGGGCATGCTGGTCGATGAGCCGCTGGAGACGCTGGGGCAAACGCTCAAGCTGCCGCCGTGGTACGAAAACCAGCGCGCCGTCATCGAGCGGCAGCTTCCGGCGCTGCGCGTCCCGGCGAGCGAAGGCGGTCCCCGTGACTGATCCGGCGGCGGCGCGCGGGCCTCACCAGGGCCAACCTGCGCTGACGGCGGGCGAGCCGCTCGACCGCGCTCGTGCCGTGATGTTCATGCTGCACGGGCGCGGCGCAACGGCGGAGAGCATCCTGGGTCTGACCGGGGTGCTCGACGTGCCGGGTTATGCGTATGTCGCGCCCCAGGCCGCGGGCCACACGTGGTATCCGTACAGCTTTCTGGAGCCGCTGGACCGTAACGAGCCATACCTCTCGTCGGCGCTGGCTGCCGTGGGCGACACGCTGGATACGCTTGAGGCGGAAGGCATCGCGCCGGAGCGCATGATCCTGCTCGGCTTTTCGCAGGGCGCGTGCCTCGCGCTGGAATATGCAGCGCGCCACGCCCGGCGATATGGCGGCGTGATCGCGCTCAGCGGGGGGCTGATCGGCCCCGACGGTACGCCGCGCAACTATCCCGGCACACTGGACGGCACGCCCGTGTTCATCGGCTGCGACGATGCCGATCCGCACATCCCCGCCGCCCGCGTTCTGGAGTCCGAGCGCGTGCTGTCAGATCTCGGCGCGGCGGTGACAGCGCGGCTGTACGCGCGCATGGGACACACGGTCAACCAGGACGAAATCGACACGGCCAGCTCGATGATGCGCGCGCTGCTCGCTTTGCATCAAACCTAGGGGTGGGCGCAGAATGCCCGCCAGCACTTCCAACTAACCGGAAGGATCAGACCATGAACACACCGCTTGTGACGCAGGAAGCCGATCAGTTCGCGCCGCAGGAACTTCACGTGCTGGGGTTCGCGGGCAGCCTGCGCCAAAACTCTTACAATCGGGCGCTGCTGCGGGCCGCGCAGGAACTCATGCCGGACGGCATGAGCCTGTCTATCTTCGACCTGTCGCACATTCCGCTCTACAACGCCGATCTCGATCAGGACGGCATTCGCCCGCCCGCCATCGAGCTGTTCAAGCAGGCCATCGCCAAGGCGGATGCGCTGCTGATCGCCACGCCGGAATACAACCACAGCATGCCCGGCGTGCTGAAAAATGCACTCGACTGGGCGTCGCGCCCGGCAGGCCGGTCGCCGATGTCCGGCAAGCCCGCAGCCATGATGGGCGCGACGGGCGGCCTGTGGGGCACGATCCGCGCTCAGGACGATCTGCGCAACGTGCTGACCTCAACCGGCAGCCACGTGATGCTGCGCCGCCCGGAAATTCTGATCGCGCAGGCGCCGCAGAAGTTCGACGAGCAGGGGCGGCTGACCGACGACACGACGCGCACGCTGGTCACGCAGCTTTTGGTTGGGCTGCGCGATTGGACGCTCCGGCTGCGCGCCGGGGAACCGGTGCCAGCTGCCGCACCAACCCGCTGAACCCCAAAGCCGGGCGGATTCGGAAATCCGCCCGGCTTTACTTTATCCTGCCTTCCGTTGATAATTAGAGTCAAACTTTATGCCAAGAACAGCACTTATCATAATGAGTGTGCTAAACTGCTTGATTCCTCGAAATTTTTGCCCTATACTGTGTGTGAAACGATTTGTGAAACGTTAAAGTAAAACCTTAACCACTTACGAGTTTCATTATATGCTTTCAAAAATTACATTACGCGACGTAGCCGATCGTGCCGGTGTGTCCGTGACCACCGTTTCAAATGTCGTGCGCGGCTGGCCCTATATCTCCGAAGAAACACGCCTCCGGGTCGAACAAGCAATTAACGACCTGGGATACGTCCCCCATCCGATGGCACAGGGCCTCCGCACCGGGCGCACACAGGTGATCGGTTTCGTCGTCCCCAACCTTGGCAATCCGCACTTTGCCGCGATGGTCAGCGCCGTCGAGGATGTCGCCTGGGAACATGGCTACAGCGTTTTAGTGTTCAACACGCACGAAAACGAATCGCGCGAGACAGACTGCGTGCGGCGCATGATCAATGGCTGGGGCGACGGCCTGCTGATCGTGCAGAGCGCCCAGTTCCTCGAAACGTCGCAGCTCCTGCGCGACTTCCCGCTGCCCGTCGTGGCTATCGACCGCGTGCCGCCCACCTATGAAGGCGCGTACTGCAAGGTGGACAACATCGCCATTGCGCGTATGGCGATGACGCACCTGTACGAACTGGGTCATCGCCGCATCGCGCACCTCAGCGGGGCGAAAAACGCGCTCACCGCCATGACGCGCCTGGAAGGGTATCGCCTCTTCCTTAAGGAGATGGGCCTCAGCTACAGCTACGTGTCGAACAGCACGAACCTGTGGACGCCCAACGAAGGCTACCACGCCATGCAGGATCTCCTGGCGACCGCTCCACACCCTACCGCCGTATTTGCCAGCAACGACAGCCTGGCGATTGGCGCCGCACACGCCATCCGCGAGGCAGGGCTGCGCATTCCCGAAGACATCTCACTGATTGGCGTTGATGACCTCGACGTCAGCCGCTACCTCTACCCGCCCCTGACATCTGTCCAGCAGCCCGTAGCGGAAATGGCGCAGGTCGGAATCGATCTGCTGCTCCGGCTGATCATGGGCGAACCGCCCGAAGATATACATGTGTCTCTCTCGCCGACACTGGTCATTCGTCGCTCAACCGGGCCATGTCTGGCAGGATGAGGAGGAAAAATGCAGCAACCTTTATTAAGAATGGAACACATCAGTAAAGCGTTTCTTGGCGTCCAGGCCCTCAATGACGTGTCATTGGAGGTCGGGCGCGGCGAGATTCACGGCCTGCTGGGGGAAAATGGCGCGGGCAAATCGACCCTCATCAAGATTCTCTCCGGCGCGTACAAGCCCGACGGCGGCACGATCGAGTTCGACGGGCAGATGGTGAACGTAGGCAGCCCGCAGCACGCGCAGCATCTGGGCATCGTCACCATCTACCAGGAGTTCACCCTGGTCCCCAGCCTGTCGATCGCTGAAAACGTGCTGATCGGGCGCGAGCCGGGCCCCGCCGGAACCCTCATCGACTGGCGGCGGATGCGCCGGGAAACGCGCGAGATCACCGACCGCCTGGGCATCGACCTCGACCCGATGCGGCTGGTACGCACGCTCAGCGTGGCCGAGCAGCAGATGGTCGAAATCGCGCGGGCGCTGTCGATGAAGTCCAAGCTCATCATCATGGACGAGCCGACCGCCGCCCTCAGCGAGAACGAAGTCGAGCAGCTGCTTCAGATCTCGCGGGACCTCAAGAAGCAGGGCATCAGCATCATCTTTATCACGCATCACCTCGAAGAAGCGCTGCGCGTCTGCGACCGCGTGACGATCTTGCGCGATGGCCGGTTGGTCGGCACGGAAGACATCGGAAACATCACGTTGAACGACATCATCCGCATGATGGTCGGGCGCTCGGTAGACGACCTGTTCCGCCGTCAGGACGGCCACGAAGCGGGTGAAATCGCCCTCAAAGTGACCGGGCTGAGCCGCAAAGGCAACGCGCGCAACCCCACCGCGATCTTCCTCGACAACATCTCGTTCGGGGTGCGGCGCGGAGAAATTCTGGGCCTCGCCGGGTTGGTCGGCGCGGGCCGTACCGAGCTGGCGCGGGCGATCTTCGGCGCGGACCCGATCACCAGCGGCACGGTCGAGGTGGACGGCAAACCGGTCAAGATCCATTCCCCGCGTGACGCGATCCGGCTCGGCATCGGGTTGGTCCCCGAAGACCGCAAACAGCAGGCGCTGTTCCTGGCGCTGGCCGTGCGCGAAAATATGAGCATCGCGTCGCTGCCCAAGCTGCTGCGCTGGGGCGTGTTCGTACGCGAGCGCGCCGAGCAAGAAATGGTCGCGCAGTACCGGGGCAACCTGAACATCAGTATGTCCGGCCCGGATCAGCGCGTGCGCAATTTGAGCGGCGGCAACCAGCAGAAAGTCGTGCTGGCGCGCTGGCTGGCGCTCAGCCCGCGCGTGCTGATCGTGGACGAACCGACGCGCGGCATCGACGTCGCCGCAAAAGCCGAAGTGCACCAGCTCATGGACGAGATGGCCCGCAACGGCATCGCCATCATCATGATTTCATCGGAGCTGCCCGAAATTCTCGGCATGAGTGACCGCATTATCACCCTGCGCAACGGTCGCCTGACCGGCGAGTTTACGCGCGAAGAAGCCACCGAAGAACGCTTGATGCAAGTCATGGCGCTTGAGCAGCAGTCAATAGTTTCTTAAGGACGAGATAATGAGTGAAGCATCCCTTACACGGACGAAAGCCCCCGCCCGGCAGTTCAGCGTCATCGACTTCGTGGGCCGGTTTGCACCGCTAATTTTCCTGATCGCGCTGGTCATCGTGTTTGGCGTTCAGCAGCCGCGCTTCCTGTCGTCGCTGAATCTGTTCAACGTGATGCGCCAGATCTCGATCACCGGTCTGATCTCCATCGGCATGACGTTCGTGATCCTGACCTCCGGCATCGACCTGTCGGTCGGCTCGCTGCTGGCGCTGTCGGGCCTGATCTGCGCGGCGGTCGCCAAGGGCGGCACCGAGAATACGCTCTCGCTGAGCACGGCTGAAGAAGTCGGCTACGGCGTGACGCTGGCGGCGCTGACCGCGATGGCCGTCGGCACGGCGGGCGGAATGGTGCAGGGGCTGGCTATCACCCAGTTGGGCGTACCGCCCTTCGTGGTGACGCTTGGCGGCCTGTCGATCTTCCGCGGCATGGCGCTGCTGTTCTCCAACGGCGGCCCGATCAGCGGCTTCAACGAGCAGTTCCGCTTCTGGGGACAGGAAAAGGTGATGGATCAGGTCCCCGTCCCCGTCATCGTCTTCATCGTCTTCGCGGTGCTGGCCCACATCGTGCTGCGCTATACGCGCTATGGCCGCCACGTCTACGCGGTGGGCGGCAATCCTGAAGCCGCGCGGCTATCGGGCCTGAACGTCAACCTGATCCTGGTCAGTGTGTATACCATCGTCGGCTTTTTCTCCGGTCTGGCGGGCTTTGTACTGGCGGCCCGGTTGAACTCGGCGGAAGCCGTCGCCGGGCAGGGTTACGAGCTGGACGTGATCGCCTCAGTGGTCATCGGCGGCACGAGCCTGTTCGGCGGCGAAGGCGGCATCCCGGGCACGGTGATCGGCGCGATGCTGATCGGCGTGCTGAAAAACGGGTTGGTGCTAATGAACGTCTCGTCCTACACTCAGCAAATTGTGATCGGCGTCATCATCGTGTTGGCCGTTGCTTTCGACCGCTTCATCAAATCCAAGCGGCGCGCCTAACCGGGAAGGAGGAAACGCTTCGAGGGACACGATCGACGAAGACCGTTCATCCGACCAAGCAATAGTTACCTTTAGGAGCCCTAAACATGAGTAAGAAACTCCTCTCCGTCCTGTTAATGATTACGATTGCCTGTGGCCTGATGGCCATTCCGGCGGCAGCGCAAGACGACGAACAACTGACCATCTTCAGCTCGATGCCGAACATGGCGTTCCCCTTCTTCGTCCACATGCAAAGCCAGATCGAAGCGGAAGCGGAAGTGTTGGGCAACATCGATCTGCTGACGGCTGACGGCCAGAACAGCGCCCCGAAGCAAACCGGTGACGTCGAAGCCGCTATCGTTCAGGGCGTCGATGGCATCATCATCAGCC
>NZ_DAISHJ010000024.1:0-57194 GCF_036822615.1 Aggregatilinea sp.
TCCGCGAAGACGCCCGCGCCCACGCCCGCCAGCAGCGCCGCGCCCCAACATGCCGCATCGGTCACGCGCGGCACGCTGACCGGAATACCCGTAATGTCCGCTTTGAGCTGCACCCATAAGTCCGAACGCGCCCCGCCGCCGATAGCACGCAACTCCTCGATCGGCACGTCGCCGTCGCGAAGCAGGTCCAGGTTGAGGCGCAGCTCGTAGGTCAACCCTTCCAACAGTGCCTTGGCGACTTCGGTCTTGGTCGTGCCGAAGGTCAGGCCGAGGATCGCGCCCTTCGACGCCGTGTCAAAGGTGGGCGTGCCGCTGCCCGCGAAGTGCGGCAGCACCAGCAGCGACGACGGATCGCACGAGGCGTCGGCCAGGATGAGGTCGTATGCGTCCGCGCCATCCGTCCGCGCCCGGTCGATCTCCTCGTTGCAGAAGGCGTCACGGAACCAGCGCAGCAGCAGCCCGCCGCTGTGATTGAGCGTCATCGCCACGTACAGGCCGGGCACGACGTGCGTATAGATCGAGATGTTGCCCTCGTACAACGCCGCGTTGAGCGCGGGCTCGTCCAATGCCACCTCGACCACTTCCGCCGTCCCGGTAGACACCATCGCCAGGCCGGGCCGCGTCAGCCCGACGCCCAGCGCGCCGCAGGCCTGATCGTGCCCGCCCGTGACGATCAGCGGCGGCGCGGCGAAGCCCAACGCCTCCGCCAGTGCGTCCGTCATCGGCGCGACAGCCGATCCGGATGGCAGCACCGGGGACAACCGCCCCGGGTCCAGGCCCAGCGCGTCGAGGATTGGCGCGGACCAGTCGCCCGTGCGGATATCCGCGACCTGCGTGCGAGACGCGAGGCAGCGGCTGATGGCGCGCTGCCCGGTCATTTTCGAGATCAGGAAATCTTCGTACAGCAGGAAGTGCGCCGCGTCGCGCCAGATCTCCGGCTCGTGTTCCTTCAGCCACAGCAGCTTGGGCAGCGTGTTGATCGTGTGCACCGGCATGCCCGTATGCTCGAACAGCCATTCCGCGCCGAACCGCTCGCGCAGCCACGCGTTTTGGGCATCCGTGCGGGTATCCATGCCCAGGATCGCCGGACGCAGCGCGCGCCCGTTCGCATCGACCGGGATCACCGCTTCGCCCTGCACGGAGAGGCCGATCGCCGCGACGTCCGCCGTACCCGCCTTGACGAGCACCTCGCGCAGCGACGCCTGCGCCAGCGTCCACACGCCTTCCGCGTCCTGCTCCGCCCACGACGGGTGCGGGATCTCCACCCGGTATTCGCGGCTGGCGCTGGCGATCAGCGCCCCGTCCGCGTCGAACAGCGCCGCCTTGCAGCCGGTCGTGCCGATATCAAGCCCGATGAGCCGCACGTCTCAATCTCCTGAGCTGCTGACGATGCCGTGCCGCGCCGAATCCACGCGCGGCGGCTGTGCGGCGGTCCGGTCGGTGGGGATGCGGATGTAGCGGCGGCGCAGCTTGGTAAGACGCATCCCGCGCAGGCTGTCGAAGAACACCGCCAGGAAGATCACCGTGGCCTGGATCATCGGCTGGAGGTACAGATTCACGTTGGTAAACACCAGCCCGTTCTGCACCATCTGGACCAGTACCGCGCCGATCACTGCGCCGAAGGCGTTGCCGACGCCCCCGAACAGGCTCGCGCCGCCCAGCACCGCCGCCGCGATCGCGTCGAACTCGTCGCCCTTGCCGAACGGCGCGTCCAGCCGCCCGATCTGGCTCACCAGGATGAAGCCCGACAACGCCGCGCATAGCCCGCTGATGACGTATACACCGGCCAGCACGCGGTCGGTCTTGATGCCCGCCTTCTTCGCGGCTTCCACGTCGTTGCCCACCGCGTACACCTGACGGCCAAATGCCGTGCGGGTCAGCACGATGTGCCCGACAGCAACCACCACCACGAACACGACGATCGGCAGCGGAATGCCCAGCACTTCGCTGCGGCCAAAGTTCAGCACCGGCTGCGGGAAGTCCAGCGAGCGCGATTTCGTGATCGCCGTGCCCAGCCCGCGCCCGCCGACCATCGTCGCCAGCGTGGTGATGAACGGCGCGATGCGCAGCTTGACGATGCAGAAGCCGTTGACCGCGCCGAACAGCATGCCGACGACCATCGCTAGCAGCAGCGCCGGAAATACGCCGATGCCCTGGTGGCGGATCGCCTGCCCGGCCACCAGCGGTGCGAGGTACATGATCGAGCCAATGGACAGGTCGATCCCGGCGGTCAGCAGCACGAACGTCATGCCTACGGCGGCCATGCCGATGAACGACGCCTGCTTGATGATGTTTTCGATGTTCTGCGGCTGCAGAAACTGCGACGACTGCACGCCGAAGAACAGGAAGATCGCCACGAACAAAATCGGCGTCGTGTTTTGCAGCAGTAAGAGCGTCAAACGCTCGCGGCTAGAGGCTTTCATGACCGTTCTCCTCGCGGAAGGCAGACCGTAATATGTTTTCTTTGTTGAAGTCGCGCCGGGCGAACTCGCCCCGGATCTCGCCCCGGCTCATCACCAGGATGCGGTCGCACATGCCCATCAGCTCTTCCAATTCGGACGAAATGAACAGGATGCCTGTGCCCTGCCCCGCCAAGTCGTTGATGATCGAGTAGATCTCGTACTTCGCGCCGACGTCGATACCGCGCGTCGGCTCGTCCATGATGAAAATCGACGGGCGCGACATCAGCCACTTGGCGATCACGACCTTCTGCTGGTTGCCGCCGCTCAAACTCTTGGCGGGCTGGCTGGCGATGTTGCCGCACTTGATTTGCAGCGTCGCGGTGACGTCCTGGGCGGCTTGCGCCAGATCGTCCTGGCGGATGAACTGTGTCATACGCTGCTTGAACTGCGACAGCGACACCAGCGCCAGGTTATCCGCGATGGGCATTTCCATGAGCAGTCCCTCTTCGCGCCGATTTTCGGTCACGAAGGCGATCTGGTTTTTGATGCTGTCGCTCACGCCGACGTTGTAGGTGCTGCCGCCGTTCAACCGCACTTCGCCCGTGCCGAACTCGTCCAAGCCGAAGAGCAGCCGCGCCAGCTCTGTGCGCCCCGATCCCATCAGACCGAAGACGCCCAGCACCTCGCCCTTACGCAGCGTGAAATTGATGTCTTCCACGATCCCGGTCTGGCACACGTTCTGCACGTCCATCAGCACGTCGTCGGACGGTTCCGTCTCGCGGATTGGGTAAAGCTGTTCCAGGTTGCGGCCGACCATCAGCGCGATCATGCGGCTGACGTCGAAGTCGTCCTTCGGCCCCTGCGCGACCAGTTCGCCGTCACGCAGCACGGCGATGTCGTCCGCGATGTCCATCACGTCGCCCAGAATATGCGAAATGTAGATCATCGTTTTGCCCGCCGCGCGCAGCCGCTCGATGATGCCAAAGAGCTGCTCCGTCTCGCGCGCCGTCAGGGAGGTCGTGGGCTCGTCGAAGATGATGATGTTCGCATCGATACTCAGCGCCTTCATGATCTCGACCAGTTGGCGCTCGCCCGGCGAGAGCTTCTCGACCATGGTGTTCGGTGCGACGGCCAGCCCTACCGAGTCCAGCAGTTCCTCGGTACGTCTGCGGATCGTGCCCCGGTCGATGAGCGGCAGCGGCTTGCGGCGCGGCAGCGCGTCGATAAACAGGTTTTCCGCGATGCTCAGGTTGGTGAACAGGTTCAGTTCCTGATGAATGAACGCGATCCGGGCGCGCGTCGCGTCGGACGCGCTGCGCGGCTGGTAAGGCGCGCCGTCGAGTAGCATTTCGCCGCCGTCGGGACGGATTACGCCGCCCAGAATATTCATCAGCGTGCTTTTGCCCGCACCGTTCTGCCCAATCAGCCCCAGGATATGCCCGCGTGGGACCACCAGTGAAATGTCGTGCAGCGCGTGAACGCCAAAGAACGTCTTGGTAATCTCTCGAAATTCCAAAATGGTATCGGTCATCACCTTAAGCCTCCCGTGCCAGCAGCCGGGTACGGGTCACGTCGGTCAGCGCGGCCAGCAGGATGATCCCGCCCTTCACCATGTCGATGTAAAACGCCGACAGGTTCAGCAGGTTGAGCGAATTGGACAGCAGCACGAAAAACAGCACGCCCATGAACGTCCAGTGGATCTTGCCCTTGCCGCCGAACAGGCTCGTGCCGCCGATCACCGCCGCGCCCACCACGTCGAGCAGCAGGTTTTCGCCCAGCGTCGGGCGGCCCGCTTCCAGTCGCGCCGTATACAAAATGCTGGCGACCGCCGCGCAGAACCCGCTGATCACGAACACCAGCACGATCACGCGCTTCACCGGCACGCCGGAAACGGCGGCGGCAGCGCGGTTCGCGCCCACGGCGTAGATCTGCCGCCCCAACACGGTGCGCGTCAGCAGGATGTGCCCGACGAACCCCAGCGCCATCGAGATCAGCGCCGGATAGGTGATAAACGACAGGATGTCGCGCCGCGTAATCTTCGACGCTTTTTCGCCCACATAGAGCGAGATAATGTCGCCGTTGCCGAGCTTGAGGAAGCTCTCAGGGATGCCGCGAATATTTTCGGATTGGGTCAGGTAGATGGCGACGGCGCTGAAGAACGTCATCGACACCAGCGTCACCATGAACGCGGGCATGTTGAAGCGCGCCACGGCGATCCCGTTCAGCAGGCCGATGAACATCCCGATCAGCAGCATCACCAGCACCGCCGCCGCGACCGCGTAGGCACTACCCGCCAGCACGCCGCCTTCTTCGGTGAGCAGATGGCCCCACAGCGGGCTGCGCTCCAACACGGTCGCGCTGGCCGATTCGACCATGACGACCGCCCCTGCAACGCTCGTCATCGCCATCACCGACGTCTGCGACAGGTCGATGCCGCCGATGAGCAGCACGAAGGTTTGCCCGGTCGCAATCGCAAACAGCGGCCACGCGTTCGCCAGCATATTGCTCAGGTTGGCGGGCTGGTACAACGCCGGTTTGAAGATCGCCAGGATGAGGAAATAGGCGATGCTGATGTAGAGAATGAAGTACTCGGAGAATAACAGCCGTCTCAGCATCCGGCGCGCATTCTGTCTCGTGCCGGACTGAGCCAACGCGCGGCGCTGGCTGTTCATCTTCGCTTCCACGCCTGAAAACTTTTCTGCCGTTGCCATGAACGTATCCTTAGCCAAACCAAACGCCAAGCCTCTGTATTGCCGTGCGCGTTCCGCGGTCGCGGGCGCGGGGCGGGTCCGGAGGGCGGCATCACTGCGCGCCCTCCGGTGTTCCGCATCACTACGTCGTGCGGCTTACTGGTCGAGGAAGCCCTCAGAGTAGAGCACGCAGCCCCACATGTCCATCTCTTCGAAGTCCAGCGTGCTCAACGTGAGCGCGAAGCCGGGGTCCGGGATGATCTCGTTCGGCTGGTAGTTCTCTTCCTGAATCGCCTGCAGCAGCGCGTCCATGCTGGCCTGCGCCTCGAAGTACACGTCCTGAACGCCGGTCGCGTCCACGTAACCGTCCTTCATCAGCATGCACGCGGTCGCGTCGCCGTCCAGGCCGCCCAGGATCACGTGGCCCGGCTGCCCGGCGGGAACCCACTTGCCCATCGGTTCCAGCACGGAGCGGATGGTCGGGTACAGGAAGTCCGACGACGTGAAGATGAAGTTGACGTCGGGGTTAGCCTGCATCGCGGCTTCCAGGTTCGCCAGCGCGGTCGCCGCGTCCCACTCGGTCGCCACTTCGATCGGGGTTTCGAACAGGTCCGGGTACTTCTCGATCACGTTGTAGAAGCCATCACGACGGCCCACCGCGTTGGGGTCACCCAGGTCACCGACCAGGATGAGCGGGACGACCTTTTCGCCAGTGGTTTCGATCTGGCGCATCGCACGCTGAGCCATGAACTCGACGGCCTTCTGCGCGATGATTTCGTTGTCGGCCACGATCACGAGCGCGTTATTGGGATTATCGTCCGAGGGCGGGCGGTTGAAGATAGCGATCGGCACGTCGTTATCGTTCGCTTCACCGATGATGGTCACGGCGCTTTCGCCGTCCTGCGGGATCATGATGATGCCATCGACGCCCTGGGCGATGCAGTCACGCACCTGCTCCAACTGGCGGTTGGCGTCCTGGTTGCCGTTGACTTCGATCACGTCAACGCCCAGATCGGCCAGCGTTTCGGTGATGGCGCGGTGACCGGCCACCCAGAATTCGGTTTCCAGGTCCTGGAACGCGAAGCAGATGGTCAGGCCTTCCTGGGCGTGCGCCACAGGAGCGGGCTTGGCAAACGGCGCCGCGAACGACGCAGCCAGAACGGCCACAACGAGGGCAGCCACGGTCAGGAAATGGGTAAACTTTTTCACTTCTGGTATCCTCTCTTTAGTAGTGCACCGTAAGCGGATCTGTTTTTGAGCACGCGCCCAACGCGAAGTCGATCTCGACTCAGCTTCGCGGTTGGGTGCGCGCCATTTGAATAACCATCATCGTGTTGCGCCGCACCTCCTTGTGTCACGGTATGCCCAGCAGCCAGCTTCACACAGCGGAAGAAATTGTCAACTTAACATCAGGTGTTCTGCGCAGCGATCTCGTTGAGCGTTTGCAGCAGCGTCGGCTCGTCGATCTCGCCCGCCATCCAGCGATCCTGTAGTTCCCGCAGGCGGATCGCCACCGACCCCGACGGCAGTTGCACGTCGTCGTAGGTGATAATCTCGCCCTTCTTCACGGGATGGGTAATCACCGCGCCCTTGGCGAGACCGACCGGCAGCGCACGTTGGGCGGCGGCGACTTCGTAACGATCGGTCATGCTGTAATGCGTGTGCCCGCCGATGCGTTCCAGCTCGCGGCCCGGTTCCAGGTCCGTCTTGGCGACGGCGACCACTTCGGCCACCAGCCGGCGGCCTGGGGCCATCGTCGAGCGGCCCTGTACCACGGCCTGCGCCACCGACAGCGGCACTTCCATGCTGCACAGGTGGAACGGGCGCAGCAGCACGTAGTTGGGGCCGTGGCCCATGTCGCGCAGCACGAGCGCTTCGCGCAGGCGGGGCTTGTCGGTGGTGAAGACCAGGAACACGCCCGGCGCGAGGTCGCCAATCACGTAATCGACCACGCCGTTCTGATTCAGCAGCCCGCCCTGCGACTTCAGCGCGAAGACGTCCTTGAACTCAGCGATGTTAACGTGCGGGCCGTGCAGACCAAAGACATCCGGCACGAGGCCCGTCGCGTTCGCCACGCACGCCATCTCGATCATGGTCTTAGAGCCGTCCACGAACTCGATCAGCATTTCGGGCGTCAGGCCGCGCCGCGCGGCTTCCTCGGCCAGATCTTCCGGCACGGCGTCGCGGTTGAGCGGGTTGTTCTTGCCCTTGCCCGCCGCGACGATGGTCAGGCCCAGCGCCGTGGCGAAGTCGTACAGCTCGTACAGCGCGCTCGGCTCGTCGCCCGCACCGATGGCGTAGATCACGCCGTGCTGGTCCGCGTACCACTTCAGCAGCGGGCCGACCGTGATGTCCATCTCGACGCTCATCGTGACGAGGTGCTTGCGCTGGAACAGCGTGCGCAGCGCCGCGCGCGCGCTCACTTCGGGATGCCCGGTTGATTCGATGATCGCGTCGATCTGCGGCGCGTCGGTTACGAGGCGATAGTCGCCCACCGCCACGAATTTGTCCTGCATCCGCGCGCGGTTCACATCGTCGAGCGTTTCGGCCACGGCGACGCACTCACGATTGTGGCCCGCAATGCCGTAGGCGTTCACGGCGCGGTCGAGGTCGATGTCCGCGATGATCACGACGTGCTGCGACGGCATCAGCGACACCTGACTCACGATGTCCGTGCCCATCTGCCCCGCGCCGATCAAGCCCGTGCGGATGAAGCGTTCAGAAGTTTCGAGTGCTTTGAGATCTTCGGATAAGCCAAACATGGCGCTCTCTCAATCCAGATTTTCGTTAGGGGCCAGCACAACTTTTAACTCGGTGGCATCCATCGCCGCCTGGAACGCCGCCTGGACTTCGGTCAGCGGATAGACGGCGGTGATAATCTTGTCGGCCTCGATCAGACCGCGATCCAGCAGGTCGAGCGCGACCTGATGCATGCTGGGGTGATACGAGAAATTCCCCACGATGCTGAGTTCGTTGTAGTGGATGCGGTTGCTGTCGAGCTGCGTGATCGGGTCCGCTTTCGGCAGGCCGCCGAACAGTCCCACGCGCCCACGCTTGCGCACGATCTCGACCGCCTGCGCCTGCGCCGACTTCACCGGGCAGGCCACGATCGCCACGTCCGCGCCGCGCCCCTCGGTCAGATCGCGCACGTCCGCCACGACGTCCGTCAGGTTGTTGTCGAACACTTTCCACGTGCCCATGTCGCGGTTCTTGAAGATGTCCAGCCGCCCGCCCGTCACGCCGACCATGATCGGCTTCGCGCCGCGCAGCTTCGCCACCTGGACGTGCAGCGCGCCGATCGGCCCGTCGCCGATGATCACGACGACCTCGCCGGGCTGCACGTTGAGCGTTTGCTGCGCCCACAGCACCGACGACGCAGGTTCGGCCAGGGCCGAACGCCGGTCGGAGAGCGTTTCGGGGATGCGATGAATGATGCCGTGCTGCAAAATCGTCGCCGGAAGCTGCATGTAGTCAGTCATGCCGCCTGCATAATCCAGGCCCAGCAGCTTCCAGTCTTCACACAGGTTGTAGAACCCGGCCTTACAGTAGTAGCACTTGCCGCACGACACGTCCGCCGCCACGGCGATGCGCTCGCCCACCTTATAATCCGTGACCTCCGGCCCCACTTCCGCGATCACGCCCGAAATCTCGTGGCCGAGAATCTGGAAGTCGCGGTCGGCGCGCAGCCCATGCTTGTAGGCGCGCAGGTCGCCGCCGCAGATGCCGCACGCGGTCACCTTGAGGATTGCGCCGTCGGTGGGCAGGTCGGGATAGGGCACTTCCTCGCAGGCAATCTGGCCCGCGCCACGAAAGACGACCGCGTTCACCGTGCGCCGTCCTCTCGCTCCGATGCCAGCGCGTGTCCCACCGCGCCGCCGGGATGCGTCTGCCCGAAGGCTTCTTTGGTGTAGCCGCGCAGCCCCAACAGCACCACGCTTAGCGCGTCGGCCATTGCGCACACTGTCAGCGAGCTTCCCGTGGCGATCATGCCGTAGGGGTCCACGTCCGGCGCGGGGTGAATTTCGAGCACGTGATCGCTCATCCTCCCCAGCGTCGAATCCGGCTTTTCGGTGAAGGCGATCACGGTCGCGCCGCGATCCTTCGCGTATCCGGCCAGATAATTGACTTCGACCGTTTCGCCGCCTTTGGAAATGGCGATCAGCGTGTCGTTGGCCGTCACTGCGCCCGCCAGCCCGTGCTGGCTGTCGCCGGGGTGAATGAACAGCGCCGGTGTGCCGCAGCAGGTCAGCAGGTGCGCCGTGCGCGCCGCGACCGCGTGCGACGTGCCCGATCCCGCCACCAGGACGTGCCCGGTGCAGTTGAGCAGCGCGTAAGCCACATCGATGAAACACTCGTCGAGCTGCGCGGCCAGGGCCGCCACACTCGCGCTCTCCTTTTGGAGAACGTCACGAGCCGTCTCGAATATCGTCTCCGGTAACACCACCCAGCTCCTTACTTCGTGCCTGCGCACGTACCGTCAGCGTTCGCTTGATGAATTATTGAACATATTCTCATTAATGATGATTTGCTCAATATCCCCATAATATGCGCACTCGATCGCTTTGTCAACGACTTAATCAGCCTGGTTTTGTAGGGTGCGTACGGGAAGTAACGATGTCAAAATGGCGTGGAGGCATTGGCCTCAACGCGGATCGGTTTACGTGCGCTAAACCGTGCGTGGCGGCTGAAAACTGCCTCAAGCCGCCGGTTGTCGATTGAAAAACAGGTCTGCGGTTACATAAGGCTCTACCGTACTGTCTCGCCCAACACACTCTCGCGCAGCGCGGCGGTGTTCGCCACGACGCTGCCGGACCCGCCATAAATCGCCGTGCCCGCCACCAGCACGCTCGCGCCGCTGGTGACCACGTCCGGCGCGGTCCCGGCATGGATGCCGCCATCGACTTCGATCTCGATTTCGCGGCCCAGCGATTCGATCCGCGCGCGCAGATCGCCGATCTTGCGCAGCGTGGTGTCCACGAACCGCTGCCCGCCGTAGCCCGGATTAACGGTCATCACCAGCACCATATCTACGAACGGCAGAATATCGTCCAACAGGCAGACCGGCGTCGCCGGGTTGATCGCCACCGACGGGTGCGCTCCGGCTTCGCGGATCTGCTGCACGACGCGGTGCAGGTGGGGGCACGTCTCGTAATGCACCGTCACCCACGCCGCGCCAGCATCGACCATCGCCTCGATATGCCGTTCGGGGTGCACGATCATCAGGTGCACGTCCAGCGGCAGCGCCGTCACCCTGCGCGCCGCCTGGATGATGGGCAAGCCAAACGAAATCGGCGGCACGAACGTGCCGTCCATGACATCGACGTGAATCCAGTCCACGCCCGCGCATTCCGCCTGCTCGATCTGCTGGCCGAGCCGCGTAAAATCGGCGGCAAGCAGAGAAGCGGAAATCCTAACCGGCAGTGTCATCAGCGAATCCTCTTATTCATCCGGCGAACGATCCAACAAGCAGGTCGCCAGCGCGCGATCCGTGATCAGCACATTGATCAGCCGCCCACGCAGCGCGGCATACACGGCGGGCGCTTTGTTCAGCCCGCCCGCGACGCCGATCACGCGCTCGATGCGCTGGAGCTGTTCCAGCGTGATTCCGATCACCAGATCGTCCAGCGCGGACCGGACCGGAACGCCTTCCGCATCAAAAAATCGCAGGCCGATGTCGCCCACTGCACCCAGCGCGAGCACGCTGTCCAACTGCGCCTGC
This sequence comes from Aggregatilinea sp., assembly GCF_036822615.1. Taxonomy (NCBI): domain Bacteria; kingdom Bacillati; phylum Chloroflexota; class Anaerolineae; order Aggregatilineales; family Aggregatilineaceae; genus Aggregatilinea; species Aggregatilinea sp. Next base: position 10,812 of record NZ_DAISHJ010000024.1, read on the forward strand.
GTCATGATCGAGCCATCGCACATCACCACCGACGTTGGTTCCGGCACGCCGATCCCCACGAACGCCATCGTGATCGAGGGAAACAGGCCAAACGCGCTCTGCACGTGACTGTCCGACAGCAGCGCGGACTTGGTGCGCAGGTCGGCCACGATGCCCGGCGCGGGAATCAGCGTCAGTTTTGCGCCCAACAGGTGCGCCAACCGGCTGCTGATGTCCGTCGCGTGAATCTCCGCCTCTGGCGCGCCCAATCCGCCGATCACCTGCACGATGTGCACCCGGCGCGTCTCGTAGGGGCGCAGCGCGTTCACCATCGCGTTGAGCGTCGTGCCCCACGTAATGCCGAGCACGTCGCCATCTTCGACCATGCGGTGCAGATAGGCCGCGCCTGCCGCGCCCAGCGAGGTCACCACCGCGGCGGACGAGGCGTTCTCGTCCACGTCCACGACGATCGCTTCCTTCAGGCCGAAGCGCGCTTCCAGTTCATTTTCGATGTGGGCAAAACCGCCGGAAGGCATCACGATGCTGATTTGCACGATGCCTTGTTGTTCGGCCTGTTGGAGCAGGCGCGACACTTTGGAGCGCGACAGGTGCAGCCGCTCGGCAATTTGCTGCTGGGTGAGATGCCGCTCATAGTAGAGCTTGCTCACCTTGCTGAGAAGGCGTAAATCGGCGGGTTGGGAGAGAGCGGGCACGCTGTTTAACCTGTCTTTATCAGCATTATTGAAATTTTGTTCAGTAATGAGCATTGGTTCACTTACGCATTATCGTAATGGAGAAAGGGGCGGCTGTCAAGCGGTTCGCGGTCCACACGCAACAAAAAAAGCCGCCCCTGAGGGCGGCTCGCTGAGCAGCAGTAAACGGTGCCGGAGCGGATCAGACCAGAAGCGCCTGCGCGCTGAGGTGGTCGGTGATCAGCACGTCGATCAGGTGCCCCCGCATGGCGGCGCGCACCACGTCCACCTTTTCCGGCCCGCCGACCATCCCCACCACGCGATCGATCTGTTTCAGCTCGTCCAGCGTGATCCCGAGGATGCGGTCATTCAACGGCGTCTCGACTGGCTGGCCCTGCGCGTCGAAGAAACGCAGCGCCGTCTCGCCCACCGCGCCCGCCGCCCGCAGATCGTTCAATTCGGCGGTACTCAGTACGTCATTGCGCATGATCCACGACGTCGGGGAGGCCGCGCCAATGCCCAGAAACGCGACGGTAATCCGCGAAAACATCTGGAACGCATTGCGCACGTAGCTGTCGGAGAGCAGCACTTCTTTGACCTGCGCGTTATCCACCAGCCCCGGCGCGGGCAGCAGCGTCAGTTTGCCGTTGAGAAGCTGCGCCATGCGGCGGCACAACCCGGTCGCGTGTTCTTCCGCTTCCGGCGGTCCCAACCCGCCGACCATCTGGACGACGTGCACGTTGCAGGCGTCGCAGCGCTGCAGGGCGCTCACCATGTTGTTGAGCGTCACGCCCCAGAAGACGCCGATCACGTCGCCGTCCTGGATCGTCTGCTGGAGGTAGTCCGCCGCCGCAATGCCGATCTGCCGTGACACCGCGTCCTGCGGGGCGCTGCCGTCCGTATCGATCACCACGACTTCCTGCAGCCCGTACTTCTCCTCAAGCTGCTGCTCGAGATCGGTATAGCTGCCGGGCGGTGACACGACTGTGATCTGCACGATGCCTTCTTTGTGCGCCTGCTGGATCAGGCGCGACACCTTCGGGCGCGAAAGGCGCAGGCGTTCGGAAATCTCCTGCTGCGTCAGGTTTTGCTCGTAATACAGCTTGCTGACTTTGCCGAGCAGCCGGAGATCGACGGGATTGGGTTTGCGCGCCATAAGAATTATCGCCAGTAACGTACCACTGCACGGTAAAAAAGCTATTTTCTCGCTGCGTCCAGTCTACCAGGGGGCTGCGTGTTTGTCTAAGTCTTCCGTGGCACCACAAAATTATCCGGGGAACTCAAGGAAATTAGCCGTAACATTTCAGAGATCCCCCTCCTTTTTCCTACACTATTCTCGATTTTTTGTTGTATGCTAAGGGTGCGACTTTCTGTATTGGGCTAGGAGATGAGTAGTATGAAGACCATGCTCATAAAGAACGCTCGTTTCATCGTCCAGTCACTTCCGTTCAACATCCTTGAAAATGGCGCCATTTATATTGAGGACAGCCACATTCAGGCAGTGGGTCCCACGGCTGACCTGGCGCACTACGAACCAATGGCGGATGTGGTCATCGACGCCAGCGACAAGCTGGTGATGCCCGGCCTGGTAGACGCCCACAATCACGTGGGTGAGTGCCACATGTTTACCCTGTTCGGCTTCCTCGCTTCGCCCCTCACCGGTATCGGTGACGCGCTGGACCGCGTGGTATGGCCCGCGTGGTGCTGGATCCCCGAAGAAGCGGCCTACGATCTGGAAATGTTGGGGTTCATGCACCTGCTGAAGTCCGGTACGACGACCGTGCAGGACTGCTTCATGTGGCCCGATGAAGCCGGGCGCGCCGCGGTCGATTCCGGCCTGCGTGTCGAAAACTCGCCCACCCTGGTCACCAGCCTGCGCCTGAAGGACAGCAAGGGGCCCGAAGACGATCTGGCGCGGACCGAAGCCGCCATCCAGAAGTGGCACGGCGCCGCCAACGGGCGCGTGACGTACCGCGTGCACGCCTCGGCCACCTACAACTGCCACGAGTGGTTCCTCAAAGAGTGTGCCGCGCTCGCCAACCGGTACGACGTCGGTTTCGCCACGCACCTCGCGGAATCGGTGGACGAATCGAAGCGCGCGCGGTCGGTCTGGCCCGAAGGCGAAGTGCGCCGCGCCTACGACCTGGGGCTGATGGGGCCCAAGAGCCTGTTTTTCCACAGTTGTGTGCTGAACGACGAAGAAATGGCGCTCTACGCCGAAACGGGATCCTCCGCGGCGCACTGCCCGCCGACCAACTCGATGCTTGGCAACGTGGCCTACGTGCCCAAGATGATGGCGATGGGCGTCAATGTCGGCCTGGGGACCGATATGCCCACGCATGACATGTTCAAAGCGATGCTCTCCGTGTCGCAGCAGCACGCCATCATGCCGCGCGAGATGCGCGGGCTGATGCCCTGGACGCCGCTGGAAATGGCGACGGTGAACGGCGCGCGGGCGCTCAACCTTCAGGACGAGATCGGCACGCTGGAGCCGGGCAAAAAAGCGGACATCATCACGATCGACCTGTCGCGCAACACGCGCCTGTTCCCGCTGATTCCGCAGGTCCTGAGCACGTTCATCACGGTGAACGGAACCGGGGCCGACGTCGCGGACGTGATCGTGGACGGCGATCTGCTCATGCGCGATCAGCAGCTCGTACACCTGGACGAACAGGCGATCATGGCGCGCGCGCAGGGATGGGCCGACGAGTTCCTGGCCTATTACATGGACATGGTCGAGCGCGGCGAGCCTCTGATCCCCTACATTCACGACGAATTCCAGCCGTAGGGCCGCGTGTAAAAAAGAATGGGGCTGTCGAACTCGACAGCCCCGCTCATTTCAAATGGTCACACATAACCGGGATTGGCCCAGGGCCAGCCTCACTCCCACTGAACGTGGATCACCGTGCAGTCCCCACCCTCGTCATGCCGCAGCGTGTCGGCATCGTAGAACACATTGAATGAATCGCTGGACGGTAAAAATCGCCGTACGAACCCGTACGTGGTGCCATATTCGAGATCATCGGGATAGGGGACGCACACCGTCAGCTTGATGTGCGTGTCACTGACCTTTTCAGTTGCGATGTGGCCGACATTGCCCTGGTGCTGCATCTGGTAGACATCGTTAATGGCGAACAGGATCTGTTCGAGGGAAAGGTTCTCGGCGCCCGGCGGCAGGATCGCCGTTTCGGAAATCGCCGCGCCAATCGCAACCATGTTGAACATCGCGTTATTCTGCTCGGAGATTTCGCTCAGCACATTGAGCCATTGTTGCAGTGGGTACCATGTGCCGGGATCGATCTGCGACAGACCGTACTTTTTAAGGATGGGGAGGATGTCGTCCGAATTGACGTTCTGGATAAACGATAACGCGTTCTGGCCGATTACTTTAGCATCAGGATCGTAGCTTGTGAATGTGGGCACGGGCGTCTTCTCCTTTAGCCAATAAGAAACTCTCTTAGTATCATACACTTCGAATTAAGACACCATCAACGCTACATATGTACTAAAAAACACAAAAATTCAAGCTAGTTTATTTACAAAGTTTTTATAAGTGACGAACTAAAAACGTAAACGTCCCGTGCCATCGAGTGATAGTACGGGACGTCTGCTTCCTCATCCGATCTGGGCAGCGACGCGGGAATGCCGCGCCGAGCTAGAGGTACTTGTCGAAGAACGCGATCGTGCGCTCCATCGCCGTGTTGAAATACGGCACGTCGATATCGTGCCCCCCGCCCTCATATTCGTAAAACTCGTAAACCTTGTCGTGTGCTTGAAGCACGCTGACCAGATCGCGGGAATAGCCGACGTTCACCACCGGATCGTCTGTGGCATGGTGAAGCTGCAGCGGGCTTTCCAGGTAATCGATGTGCTCGGTGAGCGACACGGCCTGCCAGAACGGCTCGGCGCTGTTCGGCTCTCCATACGCCTCGCGCAGTTCCTGGCCGCGCAGGCGGCTGGGCGTTATGACGTCGCTCGGTGGGCCCGACGGGTCCGAGATACGATACGTTGTGAAATCGTCGTAGCTGTAGACCGCGCCCGCCCAGATCACCCCGGCCTTGATGCCCGGCTCGACTTCCATCGCGCGCAGCACGAGATTGCCCGCCATGCTGTGTCCCCACATCCCAATGCCGTCAGGATCGACAAAATCGAGGGTTTGCAGGCTCTTGAACGCGGCAATCGCGTCGATGGTATAGGCCGGAGAGAAGTACGTGCCGGTCGGCTCGCCCTCCGAAATACCATGCCCGCGCATGTCAATTTTGAACACCACGAAGCCGTGGCTCGCCAGCGTGCCTACATAAGCGACGTAGCGTTCCGTCGTCACGTAGCTCGTCGGCGGGATGTAGCCGTGATTGAACACGATCGCCTTGAACCCGCCCTCCGGCGGCTCGCCAAAGGGGATCGTCAGCAGCCCGTAAATCTTATTGCCTTCGGATACATAACTGGCGATGTACTGCGAGTAGTTGAATCCGTTAGCGAGCTGCTGCTCAAGCGTGATCTCGCTGCCCTGGATATCTATGTCGCGCAGCGCGTCGATCGTCAGGTCACTGCCGATTTCAAACGGTTCCGCCGTGCCGTCCTGTTCGCCGCCCTGGGCCAGCACCGGGCCGATCGCGCCGGAAACCATCAGCAGCGCCGCCGCCAACGCGAACAGCGCCCTGCGCCTGTGAGAAAACCATCCGGCCATACGCCACCTCGTATCCTCTACCATTACTGAGATGCTTCTCGGCATAACTTTTTCAGTTATAGCGGTTTTCCGCGCGGCTGCCCGCCCCCGCTACCCGTCGATTGCCCTATGTGATTTTCGTTCCCGCACCGCAGCAGCATCAAAAACGCCCGGCTTTTGACCGAGCGTTCTTCGTTCAGGCAGGTATCAGCAGGCGTTACGGCCAGCTCACCATCGGCAGGCTGGAGCAGCCGCCACTGAGAATTCCGGCGGTCCCCACGGCGTTGGGCCACCACATGCCGGAACTGGTTTTGTACCACGACGGATTGGCGTCCCACCGCCCGACCATGATCAGTTCGCCTCCGGCCATGATCTGGTCAAAGATGTAATCCGGCAGCGCTTCGGGCTGGGTGTAATACAGCTCGTCCGCCGTGAAGCTCACGACGCAGGGGCCGGACGGCATCGGCGTCGCAGTCGGGGCAGCCGTGGGCGGTGCGGACGGCGGCATCGTCGGCGCAGCGGTAGGCGCGTTTGTCGGCACAGCCGTCGGCATGGGCTGGCCAGCCGGAATCGCGGGCGGCGTCACGATCGGCAAGGTCGCACAGTCACCGGTGGCGACCAGGACGGACATCGCGGCCCAGCCGGTCATGCCGCTGTAGCTCACCTGGAACCATGCCGAATCGGGCGATACGCCGGTCACATCCGCCGACGCGCCCGAAGGCAGCACGGTCACGATGCTGGAATCAACGCTGATCGTCTGGCGGATGTTGACGCTGCCGCCGCCTGCCGGAGTCACCACGCAGGCCGAAGCGGGCACCGGCGAGGGTTCCCCGGTCGGCGGAACGGTTGCGCCCCCGGCGCAGCTATCCGCGCCGATCGGGCTGAAGCACAGGGTGAAGGGCTGGTCGGCGCCCGGCTCGCCATAGGTCATCTCAAGCTGGTATTCCGCGGTGCCCGCCGGAATCGTCAGGCGCGCGCCGGGCAGATCGCCGCTCAGGTCGGCGCTCACGTCGCCGGTCGTGACGTTCAATACGCGGAAATGCAGTCCCGTTTCCGGCAGCAGCGAATCGGCATACAAGTAGGCAGGTTCGCTCAGGGCGGTGAATGTATACACCGCAAACGGCGACTGCGTGCCTAGCGTGCCCGATGCGGGGCTGCCTGTGACCAGCGGCGTAGGCGTAACAGGCGTCTCGGTCTGGACGAGCACGACAACATCCCCGGTGCCGCCGTTCACGCCGCCCACCTCGACCGTATAATCCCCGGCGGGCAGGTACGCGTTCAGCGTGATGCTCAGCGCGCCTTCGGCGTTCTCAAGCGCGGCAACAGGCTTCCCGTCGCGCACCACTGCGAGCGTCGGCGGCACCGTCTGGCTGATCGCCAGCAGGGTCACGGCGCGGCCCTCGGCCACGCTGTAGCCCAGGCTGGCCGTTTCGCCCGCCGTGGCGAGCGTCACCGATACGGGTTGGCCCAAAACAAGTTGATCCGGTCCCTGAGCAGCAGCGGAGCCGGAAAGCCCGGCCAGCACGAGCAGGGCGGCAGCGAGCAATCCCCAAAAACGGCGTGTCGTGAGCATAGGAGTCCTTTCTTATCAGTCGTAGGCAGCTAGTATGCGGACGAGCGCGGCGGGCGTCGAAGCGGGCAGGCAGGCAAAGCGCCCTTCAGGGCAGGAAACACCCCAAAAGGACATCGCTGCATGGCATCGCATGTTTACCGGCGCCGCAGGATTTTTGCAGAGGCAGTAATCACGATCATTATAGATGAATTTAGAAATTAGTCTTCTAAATATTCAATAAAATCCGTGAAAAAAGTCGCATTCTTTCGGCGGTGCGTTTTGACAGTTCAGAACATACGGTCTAATATTCTGAATTACTATCACTTTTATGTAATAAACAAGAGAAAAAGAGGGAGGCCGTATGGGCTTCGACTTTGAGATGCGTCCATCCGATTCGCCGCTGGTCGAGATGATCTGGAGCACCCAAAGCGAGGGCGGCGGTTCGTTCATGTCGCGCGCGGCGGCCAACTGGGAAATGGTCGTGACGCGGCGGGAGGGCCAGATTGATCTCACCCTGCGCGGCCCGGAAACGAAAGCCCGTCCCGCCCCCATTCCGACCGACGCGGAATTTCTCGGCATCGTGTTCAAGATGGGCACGTTTATGCCCCACCTCCCTGCCCCCTCGCTGGTCAACGAAGAAGTCAACCTGCCTCGCGGTGTGGGCCGGACCTTCTGGCTGCACGGCTCGACGTGGGAATTCCCCAGCTTCGACAACACGGATACGTTCATCGCCCGGCTGGTACGGGAAGGACTGCTGGTGCGGGATGTTGTCATCGAAGCCGCCCTGCACGGCCAGCCCTCCGATCTGACACCTCGCACCCTGCGCCGCCATCTCTTACGCGCCACCGGGCTGACATACAGCACAATCCGGCAGATCGAGCGCGCACAGCGCGCCGTGGCGCTGCTGGAACGGGGCGCATCGATCCTGGATACGGCCTACGACGCGGGCTACTTCGATCAGGCTCACATGACGCGCGCCCTCAAACACTTCGCCGGGCAGACGCCCGCGCAGCTCGTCCGTGCCGCCCAGGCCGGATAGTGTCCGTTTCATACAATACAACGCGCCGGGGCTGGCGTATCCTGAGAACAGTGAACGGCACGAACCAAAGGAGAACTCCCCATGCACAAAATCATCGTGTCGCAGTTCATCACCCTCGACGGCGTACTGGACGAGCCGGATAAGTGGTCTTTAGACTACTGGAACGACGAGATCGCGCAGTTCAAAGGCGACGAAATGATCAACGCGGGCGGCTTGCTGCTGGGCCGCGTGACGTATGACGGCTTCGCCGCCGCGTGGCCGGATCGCCCCGCCGAAGAAGGCGGCGAGCAGATGAACGGCATGCCCAAGTACGTCGCCACGACCACCCTCGACCGCGCAGACTGGCAGAACACAACGCTGCTCAAGGGCGACATCATCGGCCAGATCAAACAGCTCAAGGCCGCGGATGGCGGCGACCTGCTGGTCTACGGCAGCGGCACGTTGATCCAGACGTTGATCGCGCACGACCTGATCGACGAATACCGGCTGCTGGTCTATCCCGTCGTAAGGGGAACCGGATCGCATCTATTCGAGGACGGCGCGCAAACGAAACTAGATCTGGTCGAGGCAAAGCCGGTCGGTTCCGGTGTGGTGGCGCTGACCTACCGCGCCCGGCACGACGCCTGACGCCTTCTGAAGCACCCCGAAACCTCTACACGAAGGAGCGCGGCAGGGCGCTCCTTTTTTTGCATTCCTCGGTTCTCCGTTTTTCTACCTTGATTCTTATGCGGCTCTGGTATAAATCTAATGCGTCACTATGTATAACAGCGTTGGAACTTGAACAAAGCTAGGAGTCTGCGCGATGGCAGAAACCCATACCTTTCAGGCTGAGATCAAACAGCTTCTCAATATTCTTGTGCACTCGCTCTACAAAGACCGCGAGATCTTCCTGCGCGAGATCATCTCCAACGCCTCAGACGCGCTCAACCGCGTGCGCTTCGAGATGCTCACCAACGAGGACGTTTTCGACCGCGACGCCGATCTGGCGATCCACATCACCGTCGACGAAGCCAACCACACGATCCTGATCAGCGATACGGGCATCGGCATGACCGCCGACGAAATCGTGGACGGCCTGGGCGTGATCGCCCGCAGCGGTGCGCGCGCCTTCCTCGATCAAGTTGGTCAGGGCGAAGCCGCCCCCACCGCCACCGAGATCATCGGGCAGTTCGGCGTTGGCTTTTACAGCGTCTTCATGGTCGCGGATCGCGTCGAGGTCACCTCGCGCTCGTACCGGCCCGACGCGGAAGCCGTGCGCTGGATCTCGTCCGGCGGCGATGAAGGTTACGAGATCGAACCGGCGGAAAAAGAACACCGGGGCACGGACATCCTGATCCGGCTGCGCGACGATGCCGCCGAGTTCGCCTCCGAATGGCGGCTGCGCGACATCATCAAGCGCCACTCCGACTACGTGAACTTCCCGATCTACCTCGGCAAAGTCGCCGCGCCCGACGAGGAAGAAACGCCCGACGATCAGGAGGAGACCGCCGAGGAGCACGCGGCGGAACCCGTCAACCAGCAGACCGCGCTCTGGCGCAAATCGCCGGACGAGATCGACCAGGACGCTTACAACAGCTTCTACTCATCCCTGACGCTCGACTTCGAGCCGCCGCGCCGCGTGATTCACACCCGCGCCGACGCGCCGCTCCAGTTTTACGCCCTGCTCTACATCCCGCACAGCGCCGAGCGCTCGATGTTCACGCCGCGCAAGGAACCGGGCCTTAAGCTCTACGCGCGCAAAGTGCTGATCGATGAGTACAACACCGACCTGCTGCCGGAATATCTGTGGTTCGTGCAGGGCGTGGTAGACAGCGAAGACCTGCCGCTCAACGTCAGCCGCGAGACGGTTCAGGACAATCCGCTGGTCGGCAAGCTCAAGAACGTGCTGGCGCGCAACGTGATCAACGACATCAAGGCGCTGGCCGAACAGTCACCCGAAGACTACACCGCGTTCTGGCACGAGTTCCGCGCCTTCCTCAAGCACGGCGCGGTCTCCGACTACGCCAACCGCGATCGCCTGCTGCCGCTTCTGCGCTTCGCGTCCAGCCAGGGCGAGGGGCTGGTCACGCTGGATGAGTACGTCGAGAATCTGGCGGAAGGGCAGGACGCGATTTATTACGTCGTGGCCGACAACGAGGAAGCCGCCGCGCGCAGCGTGCACCTCGATGCGTTCCGCGCGCGCGGCATCAACGTGCTGTACCTGACGGATACCATCGACGGGCTGCTGGTCCCCAGCCTGATGAACTACAAGGGACACGCCTTCGTCGCCGTGGATGCGGACGACCTTAGCCTGGAAGGCGTCGGGCAAACGCCGGAGGAAGCGCCGGACGAGGAAACGGTCGAAGCGGGCGAGCTGGATGACCTCGTGAGTTACATCACCGGGCGGCTGGGCGAGCGCGTGAAGTCGGTGCGGGCCAGCAAGCTGCTGGCGCGTGGACCGGTTCGCCTCGTGACGCCCGCCGGGACGATGGACCGCCACCAGGAACGGCTCTACAGGATGCTCGACAAAGAAGTGACCGACACCGCGCGCATTCTGGAAATCAATCCGCACCACCCGCTGATCGCCAACCTCGCGGAACGGCTGCACGCCGATCGCAGCGATCCCGTGTTGGAACGCGGCGTCGATATGCTCTACGAGCTGGCGATGCTGGCGGACGGCATCCACCCCAACCCCGGCGTGCTGGCCTCCGACCTGCTGGACATCCTCCAGCTTGCCACGCGACCTAACACGGACGGCACAAACTGACCTCAACGCAAACCGCCGCCGGATCGCGCGATCCGGCGGCGGTTGATTTTCCTCGAACAACAGCCTGCCCGTGCTACTTGTCCATACCCAACCGGGACTTGATCGAAAACACAAAGATGTCGCGGATGTACCGCGAAAAGTCCATCTTGGAGTAGCCGCGCACGCGCGGGTGCATCGTCATCGGCACTTCTTTGGCGGAAGCGCCCGCGTCGATCATGCGCACCAGGAACACCGGCACGGCGATGAACGACTTTTCTTTGCGCCACGGGACCGAATCGGGATCGACCTTCAGGAAGATCGCCTTGGTGAACGCGCGATACGACGTCGTGATCTCGGTGATGTGCTTCAGACCCAGCATGGTGCGGATGACGAGGTTCGCCCCCACGCTCAAAATGCGGCGGTGCAGCGGCATCTGGTTGACGCTGCCCGGCACGAAGCGCGAGCCGATCACCACGTCGTAGCCCTCGCGGATGCCCCCCAGCAGCGCGGGGATGTCCGACGGGTTGTGCTGGAAGTCCGCGTCGATCTCGATCAGCACGTCCGCGCCCAGATCGTTGATCGCGTGCGTGAAGCCGCTGTACAGGCCCAAGCCGATGCCGCGTTCGCGCACGTCGAGCAGGTGAACCTTCGGGTTCGCCGCGCCGATCTCGGTCACGATCTCGCGCGTGCCGTCCTGGGAATGGCTGTCGGATACCAGGACTTCCAGGTCGAAGCCTTCACACTTCGGCTGCTGGCTCAAGATATCGGCGATCAGGTCCGCGATGTTGTCTTTTTCGTCGTAGGTAGGAATCACCACGACGACCAGACGCCGGTCCTCGTGGGGGGAAGCTGTGGGTTGGGATTGCACGGGAAATCTCACCTTCTGTTCGCGTAACAGTCGAAGTCACCCCTATTTGTATGAATGCGGGAGCGGCTTCACGATAGACAGTGTGAATAATACCCCAGAGTGCAAAATCCACACCTCCCAATTACGTTTCAAAAAAGTAATCTCTTGCGCGCCAAAAATCCAGCATGACGATGGATCCCCGTGCGGAATGCAGCGCCTCTTTCCGCCCCCTCTACGCCCGGTATGTGGCGCGCGGCGCATACCGCGCCCGGCGCGGCAGGATCGCGCGGACCACGTTCGCCTCGTAGATCACGTCCATCGCCATGTCGTAGGCATCGTTCAGCACGTCTTCGGTCAGCACGGCCTGCGGCGTGCCCAACGTGGTTATGTGCCCGGCTTTCATCACCGCCACGTAGTCGCCATACAACAGCGCGCTGTTGGGATTGTGCGAGGAGATCACGAACGACACGTCCTGGCTCGCCAGATCGGCGATCATTTCCAGCACGGTATGCTGGTTGCGCGGGTCCAGGTGCGCGGTCGGCTCGTCGAGCAGCAGCACGCGCGTTTGCTGCGCCAGCCCGCGCGCAATGAGCGCCAGTTGGCGCTCGCCGCCGCTCAATTCGGTGTAAGCGCGGTTGCGGAACGGGCCAAGCCCCGTCCGCTCGATCGCCTCGTCCACGATCTCGTAGTCGGCGCGTCCCGGCGTGCCCAAAAAGCCCATATGCGGCGTGCGGCCCATCAGCACCACGTCGCGCACGGTATAGGCGAACGCAGGCGCGTGAATCTGCGGGACCAGCCCCACGCGCTGCGCGCGCACGGCGGGCGGCAGGCGGTGCAGAGCTTCGTCACGAAAAAAGACCTCACCCTGCTGAACGTCGCGCACCCCGCTCAGAATTTCGAGCAGCGTCGTTTTGCCACAGCCGTTATGCCCCAGCAGAAACATCACCGACTGCGCCGGAACGGACAGGCTTACGTCGTGCAAGATCTGGCGTTCGGGCGTGTAACGGTAATTGATCGCCTCGGCGCGTAACAGGCTCGGCCCAACTATGGAAGGCAAATTCGCCCCAGCCTCATCATACACGGCCAACGCCCTCCGGCAGCTTGCGCCCCTTCGCCCTGAGGGAGAAGGGGTCGGGGGATGAGGGTTTCCGACATAGGGTCATTTCCATCCGGTTTTATTCACCCGCAAAATGATCAGCAGCAGCGGCGCGCCGACAATGCCCGTGAAGACGCCCAGCGGCACCTCGCCCGGCAGCATCGTGCGCGACAGGGTATCGATCAGCAGCAAAAACACCATACCCATCGCAATCGTCGCCGGGATCAGGCGCAGGTGGCTCGGCCCGACCAGGGTACGCGCGGCGTGCGGCACGACCAGCCCGACCCAGCCGATCACCCCGCCCACCGACACCGCCGCCGCCGTCATCAGCGTGCTGAACAGGATGATGATCACCTTGAGCCGGGTGGGGTTCAGCCCCAACGCCAGCGCCTCGCTGTCTCCCATCGAGAGCACGTTCAGCCGCCAGCGCACCAGCCACAGCGAGATCATGCCCGTGATGGAAATCAACCCCAGCATGGGAAGATCGCGCTGCGTGACGGACGTCAGCCCGCCCATCAGCCAGTACGTGATCGCGGGCAGCGCGTCGAGCGGATCGGCGACATATTTCAACAGGGACGTCAGCGAGGAGAAAAACGACCCGATCACGATTCCGACCAGGGTCAGCATCAGCAGCGGGGCCGTGTGGTACAGGCGGCTGGCGGCGTAGGCCGCCAGCACCGCTAGCATCCCGAAGAAAAACGCGGACATCTGCACTTCCAGCGTGGACCCCTTCAGCAGCAGCATCAGCGCCGCGCCGAAGCCCGCGCCGGACGTCACGCCCAGGATGTTGGAATCGACCAGGGGATTCCGAAAAATCCCCTGGAAGGCCGCCCCGGTCACGGCGAGATTGCCGCCGATGAGCATCGCGGCGGCGATACGCGGCAGGCGCACGCGTATCACGATGTCGTAGGCCAGATCCGGCAAGTCGCTGGCGTTGTGGCCCACGGTCACCCAGTCCGCCAGCGCGCGAACCACATCTCCCGGCGCGATCTCGTATCGCCCCAATCCGATGGTATACACGGCCAGCGGCAGCGGCAGGACCAGCAGCAGAATGTAGAGAACTGCCTGGCGGCGTTCCACACTCATTTGCGCGCCAGGCAGCCGACGAGAAGCCGATCGAATCACGGGCACATGCTCTGCAGGTCAGATTCCGTCACGGTATAGCCATAGAAGCGGCTGTAGAAATTGGTCGCTTCCACCGGGCAGTCGAGATCGACCTGATCCGGGTAGAGCGTTTCCGCCATCCAGATGATGCCCAGGATCGAGTCCGGCACGGGCGTATCCCACGGCGCAACGAGCTTCGGCACGCCGTAGACTTTGCCGTCCTGCACGGCCTTGATGCTCGCCCATTCCGGCGCTGCGAAGGCGTCCGCGCTCGCGCCGCCGTAGGGCGGGAAGAAGATCACGTCAGGATTCCACACCGCGATCTGTTCCAGGTTCACGTCGTTCCAATAGCCGGCCAGATCGCTGGAAACGGACACGCCGCCTGCCGCTTCGATCATCATGGTCTGGTACATGTCGGCGCTGGCTGCGCGCAGCGCATCCGTGCCGGAGAAGTACACGCGCACCGGGTTTTCGATGCCTTCGGTCTGCGCCAGGATGTTCGCCAGCGTTTCGTCGTAATAAGCGTTGAACTCGTCGGCGCGATACGCCGCGTTCGGACCCAAGACCGCCCCCAGCAGGCTCATGGCTTCCTTCAGTTTTTCCGGCGATTCGCCATCGAAGCGGATGATCGCCAGCCCCAGCTCGTCGGCGGCGTCCAGCCAGTCCGTGCGCGCGCTCGCCAGCAGCAGATCCGGCTCCAGCGCGGCCAGTTCTTCGATGTTGGCTTCCTTCTGGCTGAGCGTCGATACGGCGGTCGAGAGCGCGTCAAAGTTCGGATCGATCGCGCGCATGACGTCCTTCGTCGCGTCGCTGTTCACGCCCAGATAGCCCGCCACCACCAGACGATCCCCCGCGCCTACGCCGTAGACGTAGAAGGTCGCCATGCTGTACGGCGACGCGATGCGGCGCACCGGCTGCGGAATGGTGACCGTCATGCCCGCCTGATCGACGATCTCGACCGATTCGGGCAGCGCGCCCTGATCGATGGCAACCTGCTGGCCGTCCGCCGAGACGATGAAGGCCGCGAAGTCCAGCGCCGCCGCATCGATCGGATCGACCGACCCGCCGCACGAATTGGACGCGATCACCCATGCGCCCACGCCGGGCAGCGGCACGTACACGTCGCTGATAAACCCGCACTCAAAGTCCAGTTCCGGCGCGGCAGCGGGATCGTCGGTGAGGATCACGCTCGCGTTGGCGGCACGGCTAAGGATCTCTTCGGAGGACTCGACAAACTCAACATTCAGGGACACATCCGTATGGGCCTCGCCAAACGCCGCCGCCCACGCCTCGACTACGGGCTGCACGGATGTGGGAGCCAGCACGGTCAGGCTGTTCCCCGATTGGGCCACTGCCGGAGCAACGCCGCCCACCAGCAGCGCGATCACCGCCAGAAACAGGGAGAAACGCTTCAACATGGAAAACCTTCCTCAAGGTGCAAAGCATGGTGCAAACGCGCAGATTTGCCCCTGCCCGGAAGCCCACTCCGGACGCAGTGCGACAAACAAAAAGCCGCCAGTAGAGAACTGGCGGCAGCAGACAACACCTTGTTGGGCACCGATTCTCCTTTCCAAGTCTGCCCGAAGGCATCGGGAGGCAGCCGCGTTTCCGCGACTACCCTGCTCGAATTCATCCAGGAATCCGAGGTCCTCGCTTGGAGGCGAGGCGGTGGCGGCCCATGACCGGATACGGTTTTAGGGCGAACCACTCGGAGAAATACAGCTATTCAATTTTGAAGATGTGTGAATGGTATCACAAGAAATACAACCTTACAATGCGAACCTGGGCCGGATCGCTCAGCTTGTCCTGTACAGCCGGACCTGCTCGTCATCGGTCACCTCGACGCGCAGCGTGGGCAGCGCATCCGAGGCCGGGCCGCGCCGGGCCACCCCCGCCGCGTCGTAGCGCGATCCGTGGCATGGGCACACGTAGCCATCCCCCGCCGCGTCCGGCTCGACAGTGCAGCCCAGGTGCGTGCACACCAGACTCATCGCGCGGAAGCCCGCCTCGTCGTGGATCAGCACGGCGGGCACGTCCGGCAGCACGACCGAGGAGCCGGGCGGATAATCCGCCGCTGCGCCCAGCTCGAACACCTCCGGCGGTGCGGTTTCGCCCTGGAAGTCCAAGTAGCGCACCAGCCCGCCCAGGCCCAGCAGGCCGCTGATCCCCAGCAGGCTCTGGGTCACCAGCCTCAAAAAGTCACGGCGCGGCATCTCGTCCATAGCTCTCAGCGCTCCACCGCGTGGCATTCGTGGCACGCCGCCGACGATTGCTCGTCGGGGTCCTGCTGGCAGGCCGCGCCCATCACCGGATTAAACGTGAACGTCTGCCCGGTCGCCTTGCCCACCAGCGTATACGTGCCGTCCGGCATCACGCGCGTATTCCACAGCGGCTCGCCCTGTTCGGTCATCAGGATCGTATCACCCACCTGCAAATCCGTCACGGGATTCAGGAAGGCCAGCTTCAGCGCGAGGTCGTCCTCGTCGGTGATGGTGTACGTCGGCGGCAGTTCGGTCAGCGTGCCGTGACAGGTGCGGCACTGCACGTATTCGATCTCCGCCTGGTTGGAGTGAATGTCGCCGTCGCCCATCGCCTCGGTGCGCGTGTGGCAGTCGATGCAGTCCAGCGTGTATTCACACTGCGTGAACTCCGCGATCGGCTGGTAATAGTCGTGCAGGCGATCGGTCGGCGTGTCGGTCCGCTCGACGAATTCCATCGCGCGCAGGTCGTAGTTGCCCCGGTTGTGGCAGGTGTTGCACTGCGTATAGGGGATCGCGGTCGTCAGACGGTGGACCTGCCGCTCCTCCATACTGCCGATATCCGGCGTGTGGCACGCCGCGCAGCCGGTCAGCCGCGCGTAGGTCTCGCCTTCCGGCGGCTCGGCACTGAGGTGGCACGTCAAGCAGCGTTCCCCAAACGCCTGCACGAACGGATTCGTCTCCGCCGCCGGATCGAACGCGTCAATGGCGAACACGCCCGACTCGCTGGTGATCACCTCGTCCGCGATGGCGTAAATCCCGGTATGCGCGATCAGATCCGGCTGCGCGCCGAACGTGTAGCGGATATTGGCGATCGCCCCGGTATAGGTCGCCTGCACGCTGGTCATCACCCGCTGGATATGGTCGCGCTCGTCGTCGGGATCGCCGCTGTGGCAGTTCGATCCGCCGCACGACTGCTCGACCACCGCCAGATCGGACGGATTCGCGCCGCCGCGCATCGTGCTGTGCGCCAGATCCGCGTCCAGCGCCAGCCGCTCCCCGCCGTGGCAGATCACGCAGCCGAACGTCTCGACCGGGTGCGACGGACTGATCTCCGGCAGATCCACGTGGCAGGTGACGCAGTACTCGGTTTCTCCGGTCAGCGAGGGCGTCAGCCCAACCGGATCGGCGCGGCGAGCGTCCGACCACCATGCAGCAACCAGCGCGGCCAGAAACAGCAGCGACGCAAGCGCGATATACCGGCGCACCATCATTTACATGCCTCCCAGCCAGCCGAGCACGGTCAGCACGACGACGCCCAGCGCGACGATGCCCAGCACGCCCTGCGCGATCCGCCCGGAGCGCGGAAACCACTGCCCCAGTTCCGCGTCGGCGGGGCGCGGCAGCACGTACGGAATCGCGGCCAGCACGATCAGCACGATCAGCGGCACGGCGACGCCCCACACGAACGGATCGCCCCAGCCCAGCATGTGCTGCACCCACAGGAAGAACCACGGCGCGCGCGCATCAGGGGACGGCGCGCTGATGTCCGTAATCGGCGCGGCGATGGGCGCGGGCACGAACGCCGCCAGCACGATCAGAATCGCGCCAGCGACCAGCATGGCGAGCACTTCACGCCGCACCAGCTCGTAACGCGTGATGCGCGCCGGATCGGGACGCAGCGTCGGCGGCGGGACCGCAATGCCGCCGTTGCGCCGCACTTTGAAGATGTGCCAACCCGTGAAAAAGATCGCCACCAGCCCCAGCCCGAGGATGTGCCACGCGTAAAAGCGGGTCAGCGTGGCGGGGCCGGGCCGCGTCCCGCCGACGGTCACGCGGTACAGCGTCTCGCCCACGCCGGGGATCGACTTGATCAGGTTCGTGCCGACCACCAGCGCCCACTGCACGCCTTGATCCCAACGCAGCACATAGCCCGTGAAGTCCAGCAGGATCAGCGCCACGAACAGGATCAGGCCCAGCAGGTGGTTGAAACGGCGCGGCGGCGCGTAGGCCCCGGTCATCACGACGCGCACGAGGTGCACCGTCGCCACGACCAGCAAAAGCTGTGCCGCCCAGTAATGCACCCCGCGCACTAGCCCGCCGAGCGCGACGTGATACGTCAGCGTCTGGACGGAGAGCGCGGCCTCGTCCGGCGTCGGCACGTAGTAGAACATTTCCAGCGCGCCCGTGATGCCCAGCACCAGCACCAGGAAGATCGCCGTGCCGCCCGCACCCAGCGTGTAACGCCACCGGGACTGCTGGGCGGGAATCGTCGGCGGGTGTAGATGGTGAAAGAAGTTTGGACGCATCGGGAGTATTTGTTTGTAGGGGCGTATCGTTAACGCCCCTGCGGAAACCACAGTCTAGGTTGTCGAGATATTGTACCGGCTGTCGCGCGGCAGCGCATAGGCGCTCCGTAGGGGCGTGGCTTGCTCCGCCCGTTTTTCCGTCGAAAAACAACGCCTGTGTAGGGGCGTATTGCGATACGCCCCTACCGAAACCGTTCTATGCTGCGATCACGCTTCCGCCGGGCGCGCGCCGTCGAGGGCGGGCGCAGGCGCGGCCTTCGCGGCGCGTTC
The DNA here is from genome assembly GCF_036822615.1 of Aggregatilinea sp. Taxonomy (NCBI): domain Bacteria; kingdom Bacillati; phylum Chloroflexota; class Anaerolineae; order Aggregatilineales; family Aggregatilineaceae; genus Aggregatilinea; species Aggregatilinea sp. The sequence continues at coordinate 29,289 of NZ_DAISHJ010000024.1, forward strand.
CACGGCATACGTCTCTTCATACACCGGGAAGTACCGCGCGATCAGGCTGTATACCAGCACCACGCCGGACAGCACACCCACCAGCAGCGCGACTTCCATCCAGTGCGGCGTATAGCTCGCCCCGCTGGCCTTCATGCCGAACCACGTCACGTCGAAGCGGTTCAGGATCACGCCGCCCAGCACCAGCGACGCCCCGAACAACGACGCCGCACGGCTGGTGCGCACCTGCTTCATGGCGAACAGCATGATCGGGATTGCCGCGCCGATGATCAGTTCCGTCCAGAACAGTGCCGTATAGCGCCCGCCCTCGGTCAGCAGATCGAGTTCGTTGGCGATGATCAGCTCGCCGAACTTCAGCACGAGGTAGAAGCCCAGGATCCACGGCAGAAACCAGCTCAACTGCGAGAGCGTCTTGATCTTCAAGCTCCGCCCGAACAGCCAGTAGCTGACCGTCGCCCCGGCGAGGACCATCGAGATCCCCGCCGCCAGCGAGCTGACCAGGAAGAATACCGGCAGCAGCATCGAGTACCACAGCGGGTGCACGCGCGGCGACATGATCACGAACAGCGTGCCGAGCGACGACTGGTGCATGGTCGAGAGCGTCACGCCCACGATCACCAGCGGGATCAGGTACTTCTTGATCGTCGGCAGCAGCCACTTCAGCCGCGAGTTTTGCAGCAGCACCGGGCTGAACTCGTAGATCAGGATCGTCGAGTAGGCGGCGATACACCAGCTCACTTCCAGCAGCGCCGAGCTGAAGTTCGGGTGCAGGAACACGTTATAGAAGCGGTCCCAGCGCCCCAGGTCGAAAAGCAAAATCACCAGCACGGAGCTGTAGCCGAGCAGCCCGGCCAGCACGGTCGGACGCACGGCGGCATGCAGGCTGTCGAACTGGAAAACGTACACCAGCGCGGCCAGCGTAAACGCCCCGCCCGACAGCGCCACCGTCGCCAGGTCGAAGCTGATCCAGATGCCCCAGGGTGACTCGTCCGTCAGGTTGGTGGTCGGCCCCAGGCCCACCGCCATACGGTAGAGGCCCACGCCGATCCCGAAGGCGGCAATCGCGGCCAGCACATAGATGAACTTGGGCATGGCGCGCAGTTCGGCAATCACTCGTCGTAAAATCATTCGTGGTCCTCCCCGGCGTGCGCATGTTCAGCCTCGCGGCGCTCCGCGGCGGCCTCTTCCTTCAGATGTTTGATGGTCAGGTACGCGCCGGACAGCCCAACGAGCATCGCCCCGGCGACCAGCGGCGTGCCTTCCGTCACCAGCCGGTTCGAGTAGGCCGGGGACGACGTGCCCGCCATGGGGAAGCCCAGTTCCTCGAACGGCACGGGCGAGATATAGAGCGTCGCCGTGCCGCCGTTTTCTTCTTCGCCGTAGACGTGGTTGACGTACTTGCCGGGATTCTCGTTGATCATGCGGTGCGCTTCGGCCAGCATATCCTCGTACAGCCCGAAGCGGATCGCCCCGGTGGGGCACGTCGTGGCGCAGGCGGGCTGCTGGCCCTCGTCCAGGCGGGCGGCGCACATGTCGCACTTCACCACCAGCGGCAGCGTCGCTTCCCACTCATAGTTGGGCACTTCGAACGGGCACGCGTACATGCAGTAGCGGCAGCCGATGCAGATATCTTTGTCGTAGGTGACGATGCCTTCCTCGTTGCGGTGCAGCGCGCCCACCGTACACGCCGACGCGCACGAGGGGTCTTTGCAGTGCATGCAGTGGTAGGGCACGGTGTAGCGCTTCAGGTCGGGGAAGGTCCCCGTGACGCCCGTCTCTTCGATCCAGATGCGCGTCGTGTCCATCGAAACGTTGTTCTGTACACTGCACGACACCATGCAGGTACGGCAGTCGATGCACAGCGAGGCGTCGATCAGAAAGCCATAATGCGGCGCGGTGATTTCGTGAGCCATAAGGTTTTATACCTTTCGGATCGTGACGAACGTCTGGGTCAGCGCCTGGCTGCCGCTGGCCGGATCGGTGTAGGTGACGTGCAGCACGGAGTCGCTCGCGCCCACGCCGTACGCGGTGGTCAGCCCCTTGGAGAGATGGCCGTAACCGGGCGTCATGTACACGCAGTCGGGCCGGATGCCGGGCGTCGGCAGCAGGCGGACGTGCACCTGCCCCACCTCGCTCGTGACCTCCACCCAATCGTCGGCCTTCAGCCCGCGATCCGCCGCCACGTGATCGTTGATCCACAGGCGCGGCTCGTCCGCATACTTGAACAGAAGCTGGTTGTTCTGCGAGGCGAACTGCGTCGCCTGCGCGACCTTGCCCGTCAGCAGGTAGAACTGCCCGTCGCCCGGCTCCGGCGGCGCGTCCCAGGTGGGCACGCCGGGGAACCCGACCTTCGCCAGCGTATCGGAGAAGATCTCGATCTTGCCGCTGGGTGTGTCCCACGCGTATTCCGGCTCCGCTTCTTCTGACGCGGGCAGATCGATGTACCCCGTCTCGCGCATGTCATCCAGCGTCACGCCGAGCGGCGCAAGCTGCTGGTTGATGTAGTCCTCTTCGTCTTCGTACTGGAAGTAATCGCCCAGGCCCAGACGCTCACCAAGCTGCTTGTAGATCCACAGCGCGGACTTGGCGTCGCCCTGCGGCTCGATGGTCGGCTGGCGCAGATACACGCGGTTGCCCACCGGCAGCAGCGGATCGTAGCGCTCCAGGTACGACGCTTCCGGCAGCACCACGTCGGAGAACCACGCCGTGTCGTTCAGCATGATGTCCACCGTGACGATGAAGTCCATCTTCTCGAACGCCGCCAGCGTCTTGCTGCGATCCGGCAGCGACATGACCGGGTTCTGGCGCGAGATGAACCAGCCGTGCGCCTCGTAGGGCTGCCCGGTCAGGATGCTGTCGCGCAGTTCCTGGAACACGCCGATCTTCAGCGGCACGACCGGGAACTTGTACGGCACGCCGTCCAGGCGCAGCGCCGATACACGCGGGTACGGCGGCTGTTCCGGTTTGCCCAGCCCGCCGCTCGATTCGCCCGCCGAGGCGCGCATGGTGACGTTCCAGTTGCCGACCAGCGCGTTCAGGATGGCGATGGCGCGCTCCGTCTGGAACGAGTTGATGAAGTTGGACGTGCGCCAGCCGTTGTGCGCCAGCGCGTGCGGCGCGGCAGCGGCGAACTCGCGCGCGATGCGCCGGATCGTATCGGCGGAGAGTTCGGTCAGCGGCGCGGCCCATTCGGGCGTGAAGGGCGCCACTTCCGCCGCCAGCTCGTCGAAGCCGATGGTGTAGCGCTCCACGAAACGGTGATCGTACAGGTCTTCGGTCACGATCACGTTCAGCAGCGCGAGATGGAACGCCAGATCCGTGCCGGGCTTGATCGGCAGCCACTCGGTTGCTTTGGCCGCCGTCTTGGTGAAGCGCGGATCGAGGTACACGACCTTCATACCGCGCTGGATGGCCCGGCTCAGATCGCCCGTCTCCGAGGTCGAGATCGCCTCGAACAGGTTGCGCCCGGTCAGGATCACGTATTGCAGATCCGCGTCGTAGATGCGCTCCGGCTCTTCCATGCCATACGTCATCGTGTTGGCGACGATCATCGCGTTGAAGCACAGGCTGCGCTGTGTGCCGTAATTGGGCGATCCGTACGCATAGAGCAGGTTTTCGAACTGCACCTGGCTGAGGTTGTGCGTGGACGAAAAGACCATCGCCTCCGGCCCGTACGTGTCCTTGATTTCCTGCATCTTGCTGGCGACGAGATCGAGCGCCTCTTTCCACGACGCCTTGCGGAACTTGCCCTCGCCGCGCTTGCCCACGCGGATCAGCGGTGTCAGCACGCGGTCGGGATCGTAAGTGTTCATCAGTCCCGACTGGCCTCGCACGCACAGCCGCCCGCGCGAATGGGGATGTTCGGGGTTGCCTTCCAGCTTGACGACGCGCCCGCCTTCGACCTTCGCCAGCAGGCCGCAGCGCCACACGCACATCTCGCACATCGACGGCACGACGCCATCGCCGTGCGCGTTGATCAGGCCCGCGTCGCGCGCCGCCTGCGCCACCGGCAGGTCGCCAATCGCCAGCGCACCCGCCGTGATCGCGCTTAACTTTATAAAGCCTCGTCTTGAAAGTGCTGTTAAAGCCTGAGTCATTCGGAATCTCCAGTCCTCAAAGGTCAGTTGTTTTCAGACAGCGGCACGATGAAAACTGGTTAACTCTTCGCCTTGCGCTGCAGCCCCGCCCGGTCGATCAGGTAGAACAGGAAGGTCGCCATCAGCGCGAAGAAAACGACCGTCAGGAACGGACTGAGATCCCACAGATCCGGGATGACCGTCGCGCCGTAGTTGGCGATCTTCGAAATGGAGGGAAACACGTCCTGGTACGTCAGGCCGTATAGTCCCGCGCCCACCAGGAAGCCCGCCACACCGGGGATCAAATAGTCGAGCTTACCCTCGCCCGCGCCCGCTGCGCAGGTGCCGGGGCAGTAGCCGCTGAGTGCCATGCCGACGCCGAACAGCAGCCCGCCGACCAGATTCCCCACGACGTACGTCGCCGGGACGTTCGGGAAGGTCACCAACCCCATGCCGCGCAGCAGGTACAGCCCGCTCATGGACACCACCAGCGCGGTCATCATGAACTTGAGCACGGCCATGTCGGTGAAGCGGAAGACGTTCACGATCTTGTGATACTTGGTCAGTCCGGCCTTGTTCAGCGCGAACCCAAACCCCACACCCAGCAGCAGCGCCGCGATATCGCTTGACATGATTAGTATCTCCTGCGGTAAATCACCATCGCGGTGACGATGCCCGAAAGGAACATTCCGGCGATGAACAGATAGGCGGACGGAGCGAGCAGCATCCCGCCCGAAATGGCGAGGCCGCTGGTGCAGCCGCCCGCGATCCCGGCGGCATATTCGAGGATGATCGCGCCGACGAAGGCCAGCACCCAGCGCTTCCACGTCTGCGGGCCAAAGATGCTTTTCCACTGCGCGTCGCTGTTGACGGATTCCTTTTTGCCCCACTGCAGCGTGCCGCTGGTGGCCGCGCCGAGCATCCCGCCGAAAAACATGCCGATCACCAGCACCACGCCCCAGGTGATGCCGGGCGGCATGATGTAGTTGAAGTACAGGTTGTCAAACGTCTTGGGCGCGACGGCATCACCGATCATGCCGACCACGTTCTCGAACGCGCCCGACGCGCCCAACAGGGTGTTGCTCAAAGCGACGGACAAAATGCCCACGATGCCGAGCAGCGTTCCGGCCACGTAGGGCGACCATTCGTCGCGGCGGATATAATTCAGAATGAAGCGCATGGGTTACTCCTCCGTCTCGTCCGAGACGACCGAGTCGATCAGGCCGATGACTTTGTCCGCTTTCTTGGGGTTTTCGATGATGCGGCGCAGCGTCTGGCGCGTCTGGACCTTCAGCCGGGCCAGCGCGGGCAGCATGTCCACCACGTCCGCCGGGTAGGTCGCGCTCGTCTCCACCGGGAGCGGCTTTTCGGCGCTGGCACTGATATGCATCTCGTTGTAGACGACGAACCCGCCGCCGCCCACCAGCATCAGCCCGATCAGCCCGGCCAGCACGATATTGCCCCAGTTGGTCGGGTGCTTGCCCAGCACGATCTCGTCGTAGCGTTCGACATAGTCCACCACGTTGGGATCGTTGAGGTCGATCTGGTTGTTCGCGGGAATATTCGTCGTGATGTGCTCGACCACGGACGGCGCAGCGGATTCCGTCGAGTCGTCCACCGTGGCCTCGCCGCCGGACGTATCACCAGCGGGCGTATCGGCTGCCGGGGCCGCCGGGCCCGACCCGGACGACAGGCTCGCCAGATCGATGCCGAGTTCGTCGGCGTAAACCTGGGCGCGCGCGTCGAGATCGTCGGCATGGCACATCTGGCATGACGCGTTGATGTCCGAGAGCGGATCGACCATGCCCGTATGCGCAGCATCCATATCGGTCGCCTGCTGGTTGCCCGCGTGGCAGATGTAGCAGAAGTCCCCAAACGCGTGCGATTCGTGCCAGCCCGTGCCGTCACTATTGACCGGCATCTCGCCCTGCACCTCGTGGCAGCTTTTGCACGAGGACGCCTGCGAGCCGCACTGCGCCGCCGCGGGCTGGGATGGGATCATCCAGAACACCGCGGCGGTCAGGATCAGCACGAGGCCAAAGGAAGATAAAAGGAACGGCGATCTTTTGTAAAGCATTTATTTCCCCCTCACCACAAAGTGATCCGCACAAACAGGGCCGTGGTCATCATTCGACCTCGTCCATCAGGCTGGCGCGATGGGCAAGCCGGTCGCGCAAGATCGATCGCAGGATGTCAAGAGCTTCAATCAGGCGCGGATCCGCGAGATGGTACTGAACGCTCGTTCCCTGCCGCACGGTGCGGACCAGCCCGCGATCTTTAAGCACCTTCAGGTGGCGCGAGGTTGACGACTGGGGGATATCCAACTCCTCCGCCAGATCGCCCACGTTGCGCGGGGCGTCGTTGAGTGCATATAGAATCAAGATGCGAGTGGGATCGGCGAAGGCCGAACACAGGTCGGCTTCCATCTGCGAGACTTCACGTGCGAGGGACTGCTCAATCATGACGACTCCTTACATCCTGGGCATTCATCCGCATGAGCGGATATACCAATACTCGTATATTAGGCTTTTAGGGTGAATCGCAGCAGTGTGATCTATCACGCGGGGTGCGTGAAGAATGACACAATCGCCGTTCGATACTCTGTTTGCCCGTCCTGCGCCCCTTATGCGCCATGCGCTAACCCTGGTCGCCCGTGCTCCTGTGCAGCTTGCCCCAACAAATTGCCCGCAATCTCGGCATTCCACCTGCTAGACAACGCGCGAATCTGTCATATAATGAAAGCAAAGGTATATACCACCCTATACCAATAAACAGACTTAAAAAGAGCCGCCCATGACGATTGACCGCGATTCCACCGTTCCGCTCTACATCCAGCTCAAAGAGCACCTACGCCAGCAGATCGAAAACGGGTCCTACGCGCCCGGCTCGCGCCTCCCCTCCGAGCGCGAACTGGCCGACACGTTCCAGGTCAGCCGCATGACTGCGCGCCAGGCGATCCGCCTGCTGGCAACGGATGGCTTCATCTCCGCGCACGTCGGCAAAGGGACGTTTGTGCTCAAGCCCCGCATCGATCAAGAGCTTCTGCTGCTGACCAGCTTCACCGAAGACATCCGCCAGCGCGGCATGACGCCTCGCAGCCGCATCATCCGCGCGGGCATCGAGCGCGCCAATCAGGAAGAGGCGGAACAGCTCAAAGTCTCCGAAGGCGCAGAAGTGATCATGCTCAGCCGCGTGCGTCTGGCGGACGAAGATCCGATCGCCTGGGAGATCTGCACCATCAACCACCGCATGTGCCCCGGCATCCTCGACCGCCACAACTTCGGCCAGGACTCGCTATATCAGGTCATGCGGGACGAATACGGCATCCGGCTGCTGTGGGCCGACCAGCTCATCAGCGCGCGTATGCCCTCGCGGGAGGAGCGGGAAGCGTTAGACCTGGACACGAAAACGCCGGTGCTCAGCCTGACGCGCGTCACCTACACCGATCACGATCAGCCCGCCGAGTATGTGCGCTCGGTCTACCGCTGCGACCGGTACCAGCTTCGAACCATCTTGCGCTATACGAACGGATAAACCATGACCGATCAACTTCATTTACAAGGCGCGGAAGCCTATATGACGGCGGTTCAGGAACGGCTTGATGCCATCGTGCACAGCCAGTCCGAAGGGATCGATCGCGCCGCCACCGTGCTGGTGCAGGCCATCCGTGACGGCGGCCAGATTTACCTGTTTGGCACGGGCCATTCGCACATGCTGGCCGAAGAAGGGCACTACCGCGCAGGGGGATTGGCGGCGGTCTGCCCGGTGCTCGCCTCCAGCCTGATGCTGCACGAGGGTGCAGTCGCCAGCACGCAGCTTGAGCGCACCAGCGGGTTGGGTCCCATCGTGCTGTCGCGCTACCAGCCCGCGCCGCCCGACGTGCTCGTGATCTTTTCCAACAGCGGCGTGAACGCGGTCCCGGTCGAAACCGCCGCCGCGGCGAAGGAACTCGGCCTGACCGTGATCGCGGTCGTCGCGCGGGACTACGCCGCCCGCGCGGTCGCCGGACCCAGTGGGCAAAAGCTGACCGACATCGCAGACATTTTGCTGGACAACCAGGGCGTACCGGGTGATGCCCTGGTAACCATCGGAAGCAGCGATCTGCGCGTCGGCCCGCTCTCGACCATCGCCGGGGCGTTCCTCCTGAACGCTATCCTGACCGAAGTCGCGTGGCGGCTCTACGAAGATGGCGAAACGCCGCCCATCTATATCAGCGCCAACATGCCCGGCGCAAAGGCGCACAACGACGCGCTCATCGAAAAATACCGGCTGCGCAACCCGCATCTGTGATGCGCGGCCCTTTCTTTGGCACTAGTCGGGTGATTCACCCGTCCACTGCAAAAAGTCGCCTTAGGTAGTGTGTAAAGGAGCCTGTTATGAGAAGCAAGTTCGCCCACGTCCTCGTCCTGCTGCTGATCGCAGCTATGGTAATCCCCGCCATCCCGGCCCAGGCACGGCAGGATAAGGTCCAACTCACGCTCTGGCACATGGAAGGGACCACGAACCGCATCGAGCGCATCCAGACCCTGCTCGATGAGTTCAACGCCTCGCAGTCCGAGATCGAAGTCACCCAGGAACCGCAAAACTGGGGCGAGATCTACACCAAGGCTCCCGCCGCTATCGCAGCCGGGAACGCGCCCGATATGCTGTTCGCCATCCCCGACTTCACCCCGATCCTGAAGGACCTGGGCGCGGTTCAGCCCGTGGAAGATTTTGTGGCCGAGCTGGACGCCGAGCACCCGTTCTACCCGGCGATGGTCGAGCAGTACACCTACGACGACCACACCTGGGCCGTGCCGCTGTACAACATGGCGCAGAACATGTGGTATCGCAAGAGCGTCCTCGAAGCCGCCGGGATCGAAGTGCCGACGACCTGGGACGAGTGGCTGGCCGCTGCCGAAGCGCTGACCACTGACGAGCAGTACGGCGTGGGCCTGCCCGCCGCCAAGAACCTCTACACCGATCAGGTGGTGTACGACTTCATGATCGGCGCGGGCGCGTCCGAAATCTACAACGACGACGGCTCGCTGCGCTTCAACAACCCCGAGACGGTCGAAGCGTACGACATGTACAACCAGCTGCTCCAGTACTCGCCCGCCGACAGCCCCAACTGGGCCTGGGGTGAGGCCGAAGCCTGCTTCGCCAACGCCACCTGCGCAATGGTGATCCAGTTCACCGTCATCAGCACCTACGACACGCAGGCCGAAGGCGACGCCGCCGACCTGGGTGTTGCGCCCATCCCCTACAAGGAAGGCGTCGAAGATCCGGGCACGATCGCGTACGCCAACGCCGTCATGCTGCTGACCGACGATCCGGCCAAGCAGGAAGCTGCGAAGACCTTCATCAGCTGGCTGCTCCAGCCCGAGAACTATGGCCGCTTCCTGAACATGGAACCGGGCCTGTTCCTGCCGGTGACCGAAGACGGCGCGACCGCTGACAGCTTCTGGGAAGATCCGCTGGTAGTCAAGTACCACGATCAGGTCCAGACCATGATCGACAACTCGACCAGTGGCCGCCTGTTCGGCTTCACGAGCGGCAGGACGTTCCCCAGCATCGCCTCGATCTCCGCGCAGAACCTGCTGGCGCAGACGCTTCAGTTGGTCGCCATCGACGGCAAACCGGCGGCGGATGCCGTAGCCGAAGGGCAGTCCATCATGGAGTCTGCTATCGAAGACTAAGCCTGGCTTATAAGGCAGCCGGGGGAGCGGACCGCTCCCCCGGCGTGTTGTACGGGAGACACCATGAGGGAAATCACGCACGACGAGGCGCCCGTACGGCGGCGATCGAACTGGCGGGCGGAATGGTTCAGGACCGAAACGCTGATGGGGTACGCCTTCGTGCTGCCCTTGATGCTGTGGCTGGCCGGGACCATCCTCTATCCACTGATCGCGTCGGTCGATCTGAGCCTCCAGAACATCAAGATCATCGGCTCGCCGGGCGAATATGTCGGCCTGGAAAACTACCAACGCGCGCTGGAATCGCCCGACTTCCGCGACGCGCTCAAAAACAGCGGCGTGTGGGTCGTGGCGAACGCGGTCATACAAACCGTGCTGGCGTTCGGCGCGGCGGTGATCCTCAAGCAGCGCTTTAAGGGCAACGGCATCGCGCGTATCTGGATCATCCTCTCGTGGGTCGTGCCGACGGTCGTCGTGGTGATCATCTGGCGCTGGCTGCTGAGCGCATCCGGCGGCGTGGTGAACTACCTGCTGGTCAATCTGGGGCTGGCCGATAAGCCCGTGGGCTTTTTCTCGACCGGTAACATGGCCTTTTTCACGGTGATCATGATCAACTCGTGGCGCTGGTTCCCCTTCAACGCGGTGATCCTGCTGGCGGGCTTGCAGCGCATCCCCGAAGAACTGTACGAAGCCGCCTCGGTAGACGGCGCGACCACGCTCAAGAAGCTGCGCTACATCACGCTGCCCAGCTTGCAGCCGGTGCTGTTCGTGATGGGCTTGATCGGCACGCTGCTGTCGTTCAACGTCTTCGACGTGATCTGGCTGCTGACGGCGGGCGGGCCGTCCGGCGCGACGACCACGCTGCCCGTCCTGATCTACGAGACGGCCTTCAAGCGCTACCGGCTCAGTCAGGCCGCCGCGATGTCGGTCATCACCGGGGTGATCCTGCTGGTGTTCGCCGCCATTTTCATTCGCTTCATGTCGCCCGCCGCCGATGCCGAGGAGGACTGATCGATGACGCCCCGTCTGCGCCACAACCTTGTGCTCGGCATTTCGCTTTTCCTGCTGATGGCGTTCATCCTCGCGCCGTTTTACTGGATCTTCTCGTCGTCGATCAAATCGCCGCAGGAGATCATTTCCGCCACGCCGACCTTAGTCCCGCACTCGTTCACGCTGGAACATTACGACAAGCTGCTGAACGAATCGGCCTTCCCCACCTATCTAAAGAACAGCCTGCTCGTCGCGGTGGGCACGATGGCGATCACGGTCATTCTCTCCACGCTGGCCGCCTACGGCCTCTACCGCCTGCGTTTTCCGGGCCGGATTATGCTGTTCCGCATCATCCTGATCACCTATGCGTTCCCCGGCGTGCTGCTGCTCGTGCCCATGTACCAGATGATGAGCAAGCTCAAGCTGGTGGACAGTCTCGAATCGCTGGTGATCGTCAACGTCACGCTCTCCGCGCCGTTCGCGGTGTGGATGCTTCAGGCGTTTTTCCGCACCATCCCGCGCGAGCTTGAGGAAGCCGCCGCCCTCGACGGCGCGACGCGCCTGGGCATCATCGTGCGCATCATGCTGCCGCTGGCCGCGCCCGGCGTGGCGAGCATCGCTATTTTCGCGTTCATCATGTCGTGGACGGAATACCTCTTTTCGTCCATCCTTATCATCAGCGAGGCCAACCGCACGCTGCCGGTCGGGCTGGCGGGCATCATCGGCCAGTACCAGATCGATTGGGGCTTCGTGCTGGCAGGCGCAACCGCCACGACGCTGCCCGTGCTGGTCTTGTTCGGCCTCGTGGGGCGTAATTTCGTAGAAGGGCTGACCGCCGGAGCGGTCAAATAGGTCAGGGACGGCAGGAATGGGAGCCAGTCAGGGCTATTTGCTCGGTGTAGACGCGGGCACATCGGTCGTCAAAGCGGCATTGTTCACGGCGGACGGGCGCGAAGTGGCGGCAGTTGCGCGGCGCACCACGGTCAAGACGCCGCATCCGGCCTGGGCCGAAACCAGCATGGACGAAACGTGGGCGATGGCCGCCAGCGCGATCCGTGCGGTGCTGGCCGAAAGCGGCATTCCCCCCGTGCAGATCGCCGCCATAGGGTTGAGCGGCAATATGGTCGGCGCGTGGCTGATCGATGGACAGGGCCGCCCCGTACGCGACGCGATCCTGTGGGCCGATGGCCGCACCCAGCCGTTGATCGACCGCTTCAGCGCGGCGCAGCCCGGTTTCATGTCGCACATCTTCGACCACTCCGCCAGCGTCATGCAGCAGGGCTGCACCCTGCCCGAACTGCGCTGGCTGGCCGAAAACGAGCCGGACGTTTTAGCGCGCGCCGCAACGCTCGTAGGCTGCAAAGACTGGCTGGCCTACAACCTCACCGGCACGATCCAGATCGATCCGACCGAAGCGCCCGGTATGCCCGGCGACATCCGCGCGCGCGGCTACAGCGACGCGATGATCGCGCTCTTCGGCCTGGACGACTACCGCCGCCTGTTCCCGCCGATCCGGCCCTCGGAGCAGGTGATCGGGACGGTGCAGCCCCGCGCCGCCGCGCTAACCGGCCTGATCGCCGGGACGCCCGTCGTGCTGGGCGCGGGCGACGTGCCCGCCTCGGCGTTGGGCGTCGGTGCGGTCGATCCCGGCGTGGCGTGCTCGCTGCTCGGCACGAACTTTTTGAACTGCCTCGTGGTCGATCAGCCCATGTTCGAGCCGCGCGACGTAGGTGTGTCGTTCCTGCTGCCCGGCGATCGCTGGCTGCGCGCCACGATCAACGTTTCCGGCACGACCAGCCTGGATTGGGCCATCGAGCAGTTCTGTTCAGGCGAAAAAGCCGCCGCACCGTCTACCACCGCGCTGTTCGAGCAGGTCGAGTCGCTGGCATCGGCCAGCCCCCTCGGCGCGAACGGCGTGATTTACCTGCCCTACCTGAGCGCGAACGGCATCATCGCGCCCATCGTCGAACCGACCGCCCGCGCCGACTTCTTCGGCCTGACCAACGAGCACACGCGCGGCGATCTGCTGCGCGCCGTGTACGAAGGGCTGGCCTTCTCGATCCGTGACGGCTACGACGTCATCCCGGCGGACATCCACGAGATCCGGCTCTCCGGCGGCGCGGCCAAAAGCGCATTCTTCTGCCAGATGGTCGCGGACGTCACCGGCAGGCGCGTGCTGGTCCCCGAAGGCAGCGAGTTCGGCGCGAAGGGCGCGGCGCTGCTGGCGGCAGTCGGCATCGGCTGGTTTCCGTCCATCGCGGACGCGGTGCACCAGACCGCCAGCGACTGCCAGCGCTACGACTGCGATCCGGCGGCGCAGTGCGCCTATGAGGCCACCTACAGCACCTATTCCCACCTGCGCGACGCGCTGCGCGACGTCTGGCGCGAGCACGCCGCCCGCACCGCCTGACCGATCTCCTTCATTCTGCGAACCAAACGGGTAAGGCACGACCTTGCCCGTTTTTTTGGCTTTTCCCCTACCCATTCTCGTAGCGCCCACCGGCTACAAAATCTTGTAGTTTATTTGCGAAACGGCCTCCGCTTCTGCTGTACAATGAAACCTGTAGGCGTCAGGAGGACAATCGTGTCGAGAAAACAGCCCCCAAATCCGAAGTTCGGCAAACTGCTCACCGAGGCCGTTTCCAGCGTCGCCAAGCGCAAGCACATGAACATGGAAGTGGTCGAAGAAGAGATCGCGCTGGCCGTCAGCCTGTCCGAAGACCGCAACGATCCGTTGAGCTTCTACACCGTTCAGCGCTGGATGCGCGGCTACCCGCCGGACGAGCGGCGCTTGATGACCATCCTGAACTTCTGCGCGCGTTATGGCCGCATCCGGCACGATCTCGCGCGCAGCATCGTGAACGAAGCGGGTTATCACCACCTGCTCCACGAGCTGCGCGGGCAGGCCGAAGAAAGCGACGTGCCAGGCGCCTCCCGGTTCTACAGCAACCTCCCGCGCCGTCACGCCTCGTTTTGGGGCCGCGTGCAGCAGATCAGCGAGCTTCACCAACTGCTCTCGCCCGAAAATCGCGCGGCGGTCCTGGTCGTGTACGGCATCGGCGGCGTCGGCAAAACCTCGCTGGTGGTCGAAGCCATTCACCAGATGCTTGCCGACCGCCCGCCGTACGAAAAGCCGCCCTACGACGCGGTGATCTTCACCTCCGCGCGCGACGGTCAGCTCCGGCTCGTGGACGTGTTGGACGAGATCGGGCGCGTGCTGGAATTCCCGACCGTTCTACGCCAGTCGGACGACGAAAAGCTGGCGTTCGTGCAAAACCTGCTGCGCCAGTTCCGCGTGCTGCTGATCATCGACAACTTCGAGACGATCGAAGACGCGCGGCTGCGGCGTTTCGCGCTGGAAGGCGTGCCGGAATTTAGCAAGGTGATCATCACCACGCGCGATTACCACCCCGGCCTGTGGCCCGCGACGCACGCCCTGCACCTGACCGGCCTGGACGACGACGAAGCGCTGGGTCTCATCCGCGACTGGGCGCGCGAGCACAACCTGTCGCCGGTCGTTGCCGCCGCCGATGTCGAAGTTCAGCCGCTGCTGGAAGCAACCGAAGGCAACCCCTGGGCGCTGCTGATGTCCCTGGGTTTCATCGCCCACCGCAAACAGCCGCTCGATCTCGTCCTGCAAGATCTGCTGCAAGGGCATGGGGCCATCTTCGAGCACATGTTCAGCACCATCTGGGAGTTACTGGACGAAGACGAGCGCCGCATCCTGCTGGCCTTATCGTGTTTCGCCAGCACCGGCACGCGCGACGCCATCGGCACGACAGCGGACGTCGAAGGTTACAAGCTCACCGCCGGGTTGGGTCGCTTAACCGAGCTGTCGATGATGTCGGTAGAAGACGTGCGCGCCGGGTCGGATGCGCGCTATCACTTACACCCGCTCACGCGCGCCTTCGCGCAGTCGATGGCCGAGCGCACCGGGCAGCTGGACACGCTGCGGATGCGGTGGCTGGCGTGGTGCGTCGATTTTGCGGAGCCGTTCGGCGGTGAAAGCTTCGACGTGGTGACGCTGCACACGCTGAGCGCCGAGCAGGAAAATCTGATGGCCGCCACGCGCTACGCGCTCCAGATCGGCGCCTTCGACGAATGCATCCGGCTGGTGACGGCGATCTGGCATCATCTCTACGTCGTGGGCGACTGGAACCGCCTGATCCAGCTCATCCTCGACATTCTGAACGCCGACGGACTGCCCAGCCCCAGCGAACAGCCGCGCCTGCTGACGCTCAAGAGCTTCCTGGAGTATTTCTACTACCTGAAGGAGCCGACCTCGCACGAGGTTCTCGACCAGCTTCGAGACATCGAGCAGGCGATCCGTGCGCTGGGTGACGAATCGCTGCTGTTAGACTCGAACATCCTGAACTATCTGACGCAGGCATACCTCACCGCCGGGGAGCACGAACAGGCGCGCAAATACGCGGAGCAGCACATTGCGCTGTGCCAGCGTTTCATCAACCTGCGCGGCGTCATCTCCGGCCAGTACAACTTAGCACGCGCGCTGCACGACCTGGGCGAGCTGGACAAGGCCCAGCAGATTCTCACCTCGCTGATCCGCGAGGCGGGCCTGATGCAGTGGGAGCGCGCCGTCGGGCACTGCAACCTGTGTCTGGCGCAGGTCCTGCGCGACCAGGGCCGCGAGGAGCAGAGCCACAAGCATTACGAGGCCGCGCTGCAAATCGGGGAGCGATGGGGCGAGCTGCTGCTTCAGGAAATGGTGCTGATCGATCTGGCGATGCTGGCCTGGCGCAACGCCGATAACAACGCCGCGCTCGAATATGCGGAGCGTGCGCGCGACCTCGCCATCCGCCTCGATCTCGAATTCGACAAGTCCAAAATGGACGAGATGGTCGCCGCCATCAACGGCGTCCCCAGCCTCGACGATCAGGCGATGACGTGGGCCAGTGATGGACAGGCA
The DNA here is from genome assembly GCF_036822615.1 of Aggregatilinea sp. Taxonomy (NCBI): domain Bacteria; kingdom Bacillati; phylum Chloroflexota; class Anaerolineae; order Aggregatilineales; family Aggregatilineaceae; genus Aggregatilinea; species Aggregatilinea sp. The sequence goes on from NZ_DAISHJ010000024.1 coordinate 44,957, forward strand.
ACGATGTTTGCGAAGATGAATGCCGCGCGAGGGTTGATATGAATGCCAGCTTGAGTTCCCGTATGACCGTTGTGATCATTGCCAATCCCGGCACGCTGCGTACGTTCGTCGTCAAAGAGGCGGACGCGCCGCCCGCCGTGCAGCCGGGTGAAACGCACCTCGCGCCCGGCGACGTGATCCGCGTCGAGCGCGCCAACCAGACCGTACGTGTCGTGTCCGGCTGCGCGTGGATCACGCTCGACGGCGAAGACATACTGCTCGAACCGGGCCAGCAGGCAAGCCTGGGCTGCGGGGACGACGCGCTCATCTCCGCGCTCGGTGACGAGCCGCTCGTCTACCGGCTGCACCCGGCCCTTTAGCCATATAGACCTCAGTCACACACGAGCGCGTACCCGCAGCCCAAACAAGGTCCAGGTACGCGCTCCGTTTACTCTCCCTCGCCGAACCTGACGCTCATACTACCCCACCGCACGTACTACCCCGCCGCGTGCAGCGATGCCAGGAACGCATCGACGGCAGCGGTCGGGGCGTCCCCTTCCGCCCCCAACTGGCGGTTCAGTGATGCATGTGTGTGATCGGTCGCGCTAACGACCTCCGCGCGCACGCCCGCATCCTCCAACGCCTGCGCGAACGCGGTCGTTTCCACGCCATGCGCATCCGTCGCGCCCGTATAAACCAGCAGGAACGGCGGGATACCCTTGTCCGGCGCGACATGCAGCGCCGGCGACGCCTGCGCCCAGACAGTTTCATCTGTGCCGAAGGCATTTTCGTACAGCGGCCCCAATCCCCGGCGGCTTTCCCCGCGCGTCACAACGTTGTATGCTGCGCTGTCCAGCGCGATCACGCCGCTCAAAGCGGGCAGATCCGTCCCGGCGGCCTGAAGATACTGCCCGTCCGTGGCTACCAGCGAGATCAGGTGCGCGCCCGCCGAATGGCCCATCAGGTATATCTGGCCGCCGTCGCCGCCATAGGTGGCTATGTTTGCCTGCACCCAGGCGATCGCGTCCGCGACGTCTTGCGCATTATCGGGGAAGGCGATATCGGGGACCAGCCGGTAATTGACACTGACGAACACGTAACCCATCGGGATGAAATGATCGGGCTTCAGGTACACGCTGGTCTTATCGCCCAGACTCCACCCGCCGCCGTGCACGAACACGATCACCGGCGCGTTGGATGCGTCGGGAGCCGCATAAATATCGAGACTGGTATCCTGCGGATCAAATCCGTCGTGCTCGGCATACACCATGTCGCGCGTGATCGATGCCGTCGGTCCGACCTGCGCCGGGGTCATGCCCATCCCAAACAGAAGCGCTGCCGCCAGTAACCACTGAACGATCATAAGGAATCCTCCCCACCTTGAACGATACCAACAACCTACGCCCGAGATGTTAAAAAATATCCGCATCATCGTAAAGGGTCTGTAAAGCAGCAACCACTCATACCAACGATCCCCCTTGACACTGCTTCGGAAATCCGCTACTCTTTGTTATGGGGAACGTTCCCATTTTTGAACCGACTTTGAACGACTCTTGAAAGATTGTTTTGAATGCGCTCAAAACAGCCTACGATTAAAGATGTTGCGCGTCTGGCAGGTGTCTCCAAGACGACCGTCGGGCGGGTCATTAGCGGCGAGCAGGACCGCGTGAGCGAAGACACGCGCGAGCGGGTCAATGCCGCGATCCGTATGCTGGGCTACGAGCGCAACGTCATCGCCACCAGTCTGCGCACGGACCAAACCTTCATCGTGGCGCTGTCGATCCCCGATATCATGAATCCCTTCTGGCCCGAAGTCGCGCGCGGCGTGCAGGACACGTTCGAGGCGCAGGGCTATACCGTCGCGCTGCTCAACAGCGATTGGGACGCCACGCGTGAGGCGAATCACCTCCAGACCGTGCGCCGCAACCGCTTCGACGGCATCGTGCTCAACCCCATCAAGATCACCAACAACGAGCTGAAGTCGCTCAGCACCCCGGCGGTGCTGCTCGGCTCCGGCGACGATTATCCCGATTTCGACTCGGTCGGCAGCAACTCGACCGGCGCGGTCTATACGGCCCTGCGCCATCTGATCGAGTTGGGACACACCCGCATCGGCCTGATCGCGGGCGTCTCGCAGCGCAGCCGCCGCGACACGCGCTATCACTGCTACGCGGACATGCACTACCAGTCCGGCCTGTCGCTCGACGAATCGCTGGTCGTGCGCGCACCCTATTCACGCACCGGCGGCGCGGACGCCATGCGTCAGCTCTTGAGCCTGCCCCACCCGCCCACTGCGGTCCTGGCCGGGAACGACATTCTGGCGATCGGGGCGCTGCTGGCCGGGCAAGGCGCGGGTCTCACCGTGCCGGATGATCTGTCGATCATCGGCATCGATGACATTTATGCCGCCGCGACGACCTCCCCACCGCTGACCACCGTCGCCAAACCCAAATACGAGATCGGCGTGCAGGCCGCAGCCCTGCTGCTCGAAAAAATCCGGGGCGTCACGCACGACGTCCCTCAGAAGCTGCTGCTGGACGGGCATTTACAGGTCCGGCAGACGACCAGCCCGCCCGCCTGATGTTTTTTTGTGTGAAATGGGGAACGTTCCCACTCCTACCCTAACGCTAAAGGACGACGTATGCGCACGCAGGACGAGCTGCACCAGGATAAAGCACTCTTCACCAGTAAAGCCAAAGGCTGCCTGATCGGACTGGCGATCGGGGACGCAATGGGCGACCTTGGGCGCAGCGACGCCTACCGCAGCCGCTATGGCATCGTCACCAATCTCTATCCTGGCGCCAAGAGCACCGACGACACCGAGTTCGGCCTCCTGACCGCCCGCGCCCTGCTGGACTGCGGCGGCGACCTCACGCCCGAAGCGGTGCTGGCCGCGTGGCAGACCCACATCATCGACCAGGGCGGCATCTTCGATCGCGCGGGCAAACCGCTGTACGGCGCGGTGGAAAACATCAAGCGCGGCATCCTGCCCCCGCTCTCCGGCATCGACAACGTGCAGAACAACGATGACGGCGCGGCGATGCGCGTCGCCCCCATCGGCATCGTCGCGGCTGGCGATCCGGCGCGCGCGGCGGAGCTGGCCCGCATCGACGCGGAAATCAGCCACACCCGCGACGGCGTATGGGCGGCGCAGGCGGTCGCGGCGGCGATGGCCGTGGCGATGGTGGACGGCTCCACGGATGAAATTCTCGACGCGGCGCGAACCTACATCCCGACCGACAGCTGGCTGGGCCGCGCGTACGACCGCGCGATGGCGATCTGCGACGCGGCAAACTCGGTCGAAGCTGCCTGGGAAGACCTGCACACCGCGCTCTGGACCCCCGTGCACTCGATGAGCGCCGAAGCGGTCCCGCAGACCTTCGCCCTCTTCCGTCTGACGGACGGCGACTTCCACAAGGGCATGTTCTGGGCGTGCAACTTTGGCCGCGACGCCGACAGCATCGCCGCCATGTGCGGGGCGCTCTCCGGCGCGCGCCACGGCCTGGACGCGATCCCGGCGCGCTGGGTCGAGCAGGTCCGCGTGGCGAGCGGTGTCAGCCTCAAGTTCGTCATGAACGAAGACGTGATCGCGCTGGCGGAGGCGCTGGTCGAGCTGGCGCTCTAGCCGCGCCGGTCCGGTCGGCAGACGCCCACAGGAGAATGGTATGAGTGTCCTGACCAAACGCCTCACACGGAGTTGGACGCAGCTTTCCGACAGCGAGCGGCGTGAAGCTCTGGCCGGTTACATGTTTATCTCGCCGTGGATTATCGGCTTCATCGTGTTTTTCGCGGGGCCGATCATCGCCTCGTTCATCCTGAGCTTCACGCGCTGGAATATCGTCGGCACGCCCAAGTGGGTCGGGCTGGACAACTACCAGCGCATCTTCACCGCCGACCCGTACTTCCGCAAAGCAGTGATGGTCACGCTCAAGTACGCCGTGATCTACCTGCCACTGGAAGTGATCTGCGGCATCCTGATCGCGGTCGTGCTCAACCAGAAGCTGCGCGGCATCGGCCTGTTCCGCACCATGTATTACATGCCCTACATCGTGCCCAAGGTCGCCAGCTCGCTGGTATGGGTCTGGGTGCTCAACCCGCGCTACGGGCTGGTAAACACGATGCTGAGCTGGCTGGGCATCGAGGGCCCGCGCTGGTTGAGCGATCCCAACTGGGTGCTGCCCAGCATCATCCTGATGTCGCTGTGGGGCGTGGGCGGCAGCGCCGTGATCTACCTCGCCGGGCTGCAAAACGTGCCCGACCAGCTGTACGAGGCCGCCTCAGTCGATGGCGCGAACCGCGTGCAGAAGTTCATCAAGATCACGCTGCCGATGCTTTCCCCGACGATCTTCTTCCAGCTCGTGCTGGGGCTGATCGGCACGTTCCAGACCTTCACCCCGGCCTTCATCGCCGCGGGACGCAGCGGCGGACCGCTGCAATCGGGCCTGTTCTACATGCTCTACATCTATAACCGATCCTTCGAGTCGATGCGCATGGGCTACGGCTCGGCCCTGGCCTGGATCATGACCGCGTTCATTATGGTGGTCACGCTGCTGGTATTCCGCAGTTCGAACTATTGGGTTTATTACGAGGCGGAGCGCAAGAGGACCAAATAATGCAGCTAAGCAATCGTCTTCATATGGGTTTGCGCGGCCAGCAGCGCTTCAACAACATTTCCGGCTACACGGTCCTGATGGTGCTGGCTGCCGTGTTCATGGTCCCGCTGTACTGGATGTTCTCGACCGCGCTGAAAACGCAGAACCAGACGTTCGCCATCCCGCCGGAATGGATTCCCAACCCGGCCAAGTGGGATAACTTCTCCGCGGTGTTCGACGAAGTGCCGTTCGCGCGGTTCTACGCCAATACGCTGTTTCTGGTCGCCGCCAACATCGTCGGCCATCTCGTGTCGGTGACGGCAGTCGCCTACGGGTTTGCGCGGCTGCGCTTTCCTGGCCGCAATATCCTGTTCCTGGTCATGCTCTCGACGCTGATGATCCCCTATCAGGTGACGCTCGTCCCGCGCTTCATCATGTTCTCGAAGCTGGGGCTGATCAACACCTACTGGCCGCTGATCTTGCCCGCCTTCACGGGCAGCCCATTCCTGATCTTTCTGGTGCGGCAGTACATGATGAGCATCCCGTTCGACCTGGACGAAGCCGCCTACATCGACGGCGCGAGCCGCTTCGACGTCTTCTGGCGCATCATTCTGCCGCTCACTCGCCCCGCGCTGATGCTGGTCATCGTGTTCACCTTCATCGACGTGTGGAACGACTTCTTGCAGCCGCTGATCTATCTCAACGATCCCAACATGTTCACCGTGTCTCTGGGCCTCAGCTTCTTCCAGGGCGCGCGCGAAACCAACTGGAACCTGCTGATGGCCGGTTCGGTCCTGGCGATGATTCCGCCGCTGATCCTGTTCTTCTTCGCACAGAAACAGTTGATCGGGGGCATTTCGGTCGATGGTTTGAAAGGCTAATGCACGGGTTTCCGTATGCACATCGTGGCGACAGCCCGAAGGAGGTGAAGGCCACGGAGGGAAACAGAATCGCACGTTTTTCAGCAACTTTTCCGAGACATTTTTAGGAGACTGCTCACAATGAACAAGCGCACATGGATTATTCTGCTGGTGATCGTCGCCATGCTCGTTCCGGCGGCAGCGATCCAGGCCCAGGATGACGAACCCGTCACCATCACGTGGTGGAGCACCGAGCGCGGGCGTGATACCGCCGCCACGCGCGACCTGCACTTCCAGTTGGCCCGCGCCTTCGAAGAATCGCACCCCGGCATCAGCGTCGCGGTGTCGCTCTTCCCCAGCCGCGCCTTTAACACCCGCGTCGCCACCGCCATCGCGGCGGGCGAAGGCCCCGACATCTGGACCACCTACTATGCCGCCGACGTGGCCGATCAGGGCTTCCTGGAAGACCTCACGCCCTATATCGAAGCGTCCGAGCTGATCAACCCCGCAGAAGACTGGTTCCCCATCGCGCAGCAGCGCACGGTCTACGAAGGCGACTACTACGGCATCCCGCGCGATGCGGTGGCGTCGTTCATCGCCTACAATAAGGACATCTTCGACGCGGCAGGCGTGGCCTACCCCGAAGACGGCTGGACGGTCGAAGACTACCGCCAGCTCGCCCTCGAACTGACCGACGCAGAGAACGACCAGTACGGCGTCGGCGCGATCAACGGCGGCGAAGGCTGCATGATGTGGTCGGCCATGTCGTTCAACCTCGGCACGGACGTGATCAGCCCCGATGGTAAGGACGTCGTCGGCTACATGGACACGCCCGAAGCCGCGCAGGCGTGGAGCTACTGCCTCAGCCTCGTGACTGAAGACAAGGTTGCGGCCCCGGCGGAGCTTCAGGATCAGTACGGTGAATTGGTGTTCCTGTCCGGCAACGTCGCCATGCAGTCCGTGTCGAACTGGGAACTGCCCTCGCTGACGGATGACGCCACCTTCAACTGGGGCGTCGTCGCGCCGCCGCGCTACAGCGCCGACGAGCCGGGCATCGCCTGGACCGACTCCTACGCCCACTACATGTGGTCGGACAGCAAGCACAAGGACGCCGCGTGGCAGTTCATCGAGTGGCTGGGCGCGCACGACGCGCAGCTCATGGCCGCCGAAGCGGGCATCTGGCCGTCGAACAGCCCCGCCGTCTGGCAGGAACTCGGTTGGGACACCGACCCGGTCCTGAGCGTGCCCTATGCCGAGCTGCAAAAGGAAACGCACGTCGCCAACTACCTGCGCTCGCAGTACTTCTGGGACTGCGTCTATCCCGCGTTCGACAACGTGCGCGTGCGCTGGATTCAGAACGGCGAGCGTGACCTCGAATCGATGTTGAGCGAAGAAGCGCAGACCGCCCAGTTCTGCCTGGACGACAACTACGACTTCTAATTCCACCGTCTAAACCGGAACGACGTGCGGCCCCTTTTTGTCCCCGGAGAGGGGCCGCGCGCTGAGTAAGTCCCCACCCCACGCACACGAAAAAGCAGCAAACAGAGATTGGGGAACAGGGGATAGGGATCAGGGAAAAGCAAGCGCGACGCTCGGCCCCGCCAACCCTGTTGAACAGGGATCCGAAAACAGCAGCCGGGCGGGTTGATGCGGGTTGATTGTTCAAGTCGGAACCGCTAGAGGACGGGTTGCAAACCCGCCTCTACAAATCCCGGTGAGTTTGATTGTCTCCCCTCTCCAACCTGGATTGGAGAGGGGCCGGGGGTGAGGTCGCGGTGATCCGCATTCATTTGTTAAATAGCATCAACCCCGCCCCACCAAAACCCAATGGGCGCTGTTTCTCCCCTCTCCAACTTGATTGGCTGAGGGGCCGGGGGTGAGGGTCGTAACAGACACGATTTAAGTGCAGGGAGCGAAACGAAGGCGAGGCATGGTAAGCATACCTTCTGACTACGATGAACGGGTCTATGCAGGTTGGGTCGGCAAGTGTATCGGCGTACGGTTCGGCGCGCCGCTCGAAGGCTGGACCTACGACGACATCCGCAGCAACCTGGGCACGGTAGACACCTACCTGAACGAAGCGCCCGGCAAGCTGTTCAAGCCCGACGACGACACGGCCCTGCCCATGATCCTGATCCGCGCGCTGCAAGACGCCGGCGCATCGCCGGACCTGACCGCGCAGCAGGTCGCGGACGCCTGGCTCAACTACCTGGGCGACCAGCAGGGCACGCTGTGGTGGGGCGGCTACGGCGTCTCGACCGAACACACCGCTTACCTCAACCTCGCCAGCGGCATTCCCGCCCCGCGCAGCGGCTCGATCACGCAGAACGGCGCGGCGCTCGCGGAACAGATCGGCGGGCAGATCTTCAGCGATATCTGGGGCCTCGTCGCGCCCGGCGATCCTGCGCTGGCGGCAGATCTGGCCGCGCGCGCGTCGAGCGTCTCGCACGACGGCAACGGCATTTACGGCGGGCGCTTCATCGCGGCCCTGGTCAGCGCCGCGTTCGCGGAACACGATCCGCTCACCCTGATCGAGATCGGCCTGTCGCTCGTCCCGGCGGAGAGTGAATTCGCCCGCGTCACCCGCGCGATGGTGGACTTTTACAGCGCGCATCCCGGCGACTGGCACGCTTGTTACGCCTATTTGAAGGCCAACTTCGGCTACGACCGCTATCCCGGCGAGGTGCACATCATCCCCAACGCGGGCGTCGTGGCGATGGCCCTGGCCTACGGCGAAGGCGATTTCACACGCACGATCCAGATCGCCAATATGGCCGGGTGGGACACCGACTGCAACGTCGGCAACGTCGGCGCGATCATGGGCGTGGCCGTCGGCCTGGACGGCATCGAATGGCGCTGGCGCGAGCCGATGAACGATCTGTTGGTCGCGGCCAGCATCATCGGCACGCGCAACCTGCTGACTATTCCCCAATGCGCGGACCTGTTCTGCACGCTGGGTCGCGCGCTGGCGGGCGGACCCGCAGCCCCGGCGCGTCCCCGCTACCACTTCCACTATCCCGGCTCGACCTCGAACTTCCACGCGGAAGGCGAGCGCGGGCGCGTGATCGAGCTGCGACAGTCCATGCTGGCCGATCCGAACGGGACATTGCAAGCCAGCGTGCGTAAGCTCAACAAAAAGGGCGAGCTGCGCATCTACACCGACACCTACCTGCGCCCCGGTATGCTCAACGGCAACTACTACGGCGCGACCTTCACCCCGCTGATTCACCCCGGCCAGACCGTCACGGCGGAGGTCTTCGTCCCTGCGAACGCGCCGGACAATCTGCACGCGGGCCTGTTCGTCTATGACGATAATTATAAGGAGACGCACCAGTCTCCCGGCGAGCTGCTCACCCCCGGCGCATGGCACACCCTGCGTTACACCGTGCCGGAGCTGGCGGGCGCGTGCCTCTCACGCGTAGGCGTCGTGGTGCGCAACCTGGGCGAGAATTGGGAAACGGGCGCGTTCCACCTGCGCGCGCTGGACTGGTCCGGCGATCCGGCCTATGCCGTCGATTTTGCGCGGGAGCGCGCCGAAGGCAGCTGCATCAGCCAGTGGACCAAGCTGCGCGGCTATTGGCGGCTCGAAGACGGCGCGTATCACGGCAGCGGGATCGGCCTGTGCGAGACGTACACGGGCGACATTATTTGGCGCGACTACACCGTGACGGCGGTCCTCATCCCGCTGATTGGCGATCACCACTACGTCAACGTGCGCGTGCAGGGCGCGCAGCGCTCCTATGCCTGCGGCCTGGGGCCGGATGGCACTCTGGCGATTTATCGCAAACAAGGCCAGGACTACGAGCGCGTCGCGGAGGCGGCGTTCGCGTGGCATCACGGCGCGCGTTATACGCTGCGCGTCACGGCGCAGGAAAGCATCATCACGGTCGAGGCGCACGGCGACGAAGGCCGCACCGTGCTGGCCTTCACCGATCCCGCGCCCTATCTCAGCGGTCAAATCGGCCTTTCGACGTGGCACGGCAGCCATACCCGCTGCGAAGCGTTCAACGTTGCGCCCGCCGTGGGTGAAATGGAAGCGTAAACGCATGGCAAAACTGCACGAATATCAGGGCAAGGCGCTGCTGGCACAGTTCGGCATCCCGATCCCGCGCGGCGGGGTCGCGGCCAGCGCTGGTGAGGCGCGCACGCTTGCGGCGGAGATCGGCGGACCGGTCGTGATCAAGGCCCAGGCGTGGGTGACCGGGCGCGCCGGGATGGGTGCAATCCGCTTCGCGGACGATCCGGCGGCGGCGGGCGATGCGGCAGCGGCCATCCTCGGCATGACCATCGGCCACTTCCCCGTCGAGCAGGTGATGGTCGAGGAGCGGCTGGACATCGCCCAGGAATTTTACGCGGGCGTGATCATCGACGACCAGTCCCGCGCTCCGGTCATGATCTTCAGCAGTCTGGGCGGCTCCGGCGTGGAAGTCATCGCGCGCGAGCATCCCGACCGCGTTGCGCGGCAGGCCATCGACATCCGCCTCGGCCTGCGCGATTTCGAAGCACGCGAGCTGGTCCGGCGCACCGGGCTGCACGGCGATTTGCTGCTCAAGCTGGGCGGCTTCCTGCCGAAGCTCTACGACGCCGCCCGGCACTACGACGCGCGTGCGGCGGAGATTAACCCGCTGGTGCTGACCGCCGATGGCCGTCTGATGGCGGCGGACTGCCGCTTCACCATCGACGACTACGCCGTGTTCCGCCACCCGGAGCTTGAGATCAGCTTCGCGCGCGAGCTGGATCGCCCCCCGACGCCGCTGGAAAAAATCGCGTGGGACGTGGAGCGCGGCGACTATCGCGGCACGTTCTTCTTCATTCAGATGGAGCAGGATTTCGCCTCTGGTGAGGGCGTGGTCGGCTTCCACGGCGCGGGCGGCGGCGGAAGCATGATGAGCATGGACGCGCTGCAAGCGCACGGCCTGCGCATCGCCAACTTCGTGGACACGAGCGGCAATCCCCCGGCCAGCAAGGTTTACCGCGCGGCGCGCATCATCCTCAGCCAGCCCGGCATCGACGGCTATTTCGCCAGCGGCAGCGGCGTCGCCAGCCAGGAGCAGTTCCATTCCGCCCGCGCGCTGGTCAAAGCGTTTATGGAAGAACCGCTGGCCGTCCCGGCGGTGATCCGGCTCGGCGGCAACGCGGAAGAACAGGCCATCGCCACCTTGCGACGCGCCCAGCCGGAACTGCCCGTACCGGTCGAAGCCTACGGCAAGGACGACTCGCCCGATTTTTGCGCCGCGCGTCTGCGCGACCTGATCGCGGAAGGCAGCGCCGCGCCCGGCGCGACGTCCGGTTACGCCCGGCGAAATCCGCAGGAGCCATACAGTTTCGAGACGATCACGGGCGGCACGGTGACCTACGACTACGCACGCTGCCGCGACTGCGAAAGCAAAGCCTGTATCACATCGTGCGTGCCGCAGATCCTCTCGCTCGACGGCGACGTGCCGGTGCTGAACATCACCCGTGACGCAGCCAAACGCGGCGGCTGCATCGAGTGCCTGGCCTGCGAAGTCGAGTGCTATTTCGAGGGCAACAAGGGCGGTTACGTCGATCTGCCCATCGCCGGATTGGACGCGTACCGCGCGCAGCAGGAGAAGGTGACACATGGCGATCCTCATTGATGCGACGAAACGCGTGCTGGTGCAGGGTATCACCGGGCGCGAAGGGCTGGCGCGCACGCGCCTGATGGCGTCCTATGGCACGCAGGTCGTGGCGGGCGTCACGCCGGGCAAGGGCGGCCAGACGATCGAGGGCATCCCCGTCTACGACACCGTGGGCGAAGCCTGGGAACAGTCCGGCCCCATCGACATCAGTGTGCTGTTCATCCCCGCGCCGCTGGTCAAAAGCGCCGCGCTGGAATCCATCGCCGCCGGGATAAAACTGCTGGTCATCGTGCCCGACCGCGTGCCGATCTACGACGTGCTCGAAATCGCGGACGCCGCACAGCGCGCCGGAGCGTTGTTCGTCGGCCCGAACACCCTCGGCGTGCTCAGCCCCGGCCAGGGCGTGCTCGGCATGATGGGCGGGCGCGCCGCCAGCGCCCGCGAATGGTTTTTCCCCGGCCCGGTAGGCATCTCTAGCCGCAGCGGGGGCATCACCACCAGCATGGCGTACTATCTCGCCCAGGCGGGCATCGGCGCCTCGACGCTGGTGCACGTCGGCGGCGACCCGATCGTCGGCCTGCCCCATCCCGCCGTGATGCGCCTGTTCGAACAGGATCCGGCGACGAAAGCGATCGTGATGTTCGGGGAGATTGGCACGTCACAGGAGGAGCAGGTCGCGGACTTGATCGAGGCGGGCGCGCTGACCAAGCCCGTCATCGCCTACATCGGCGGCAAGAGCGCGCGCAGCGGCACGCGCTTCAGCCACGCGGGCGCGATCATCGAGGGCGGGCGCGGCACGCACGAGGGCAAAGTCGCCCGGCTGCGCGACGCGGGTGCGACGGTCGTGGACGCCTTCAACAACATTCCCGCCGCCACGCGTGACGTACTGGCGCGCATCGGCGCACTGGAACCGAAAGGGGCTGTTTCGTGAGCGAGCACGACGATTTGCACTGGAATTCGGCCATCACGCAGGTGCAGCCCAACGAAGTGCGGCTGCGCGGCTACCGCATCGATGAGCTGATGGGCCGCGTCACTTTCGCGCAGGCGATCTACCTCGCGCTGACCGGTACGCTGCCCACGCCCGAAACGGGCCGCCTGCTCGACGCGATCCTGGTCGCCTCCATCGACCACGGCGCGACGCCGCCCTCCGCCCTGGCCGCGCGCACCTCCGCCAGCACGGGCGCGCCGCTCAACGCGGCGATCGCGG